>JAYUYW010000001.1:0-8258 GCA_043752325.1 Rhodanobacteraceae bacterium
GTGCTGCCAGTGGTCGGCGCGATCAACGATTACTACGAGCCGCGCGAAGGAATGCTAGTCCGCTACACGAACGCCTTGAGTGTATCGGAATATTTTGCGCTGCCTCGCTATGGCCAGATCGAGTTGTACCAAGGTGGACGGCCGCGCCAGTTCACCGAAATGACGCCTCCCAGCACGGCTGGTTACGCTGCGCATCTCGCAGGCCTTGCGTCTCGAAGGGTGGTACTGGACGACGAGAACAACACTCCGTACTCGTTGCTTAATCTTGCCGAGGGTATGCAGTTTGCCTACTACCCTCGCCAGAACGGAGGCTTCTCGCTCGGCTCGCAGGGCGCGGATTATTTCCGCGGCGGCGATATGGTCAATAACCTGACCGGCGTGCTGCATTGGTCCTTCGCTGGCCTGACAGGCACTGATGCCTGGCGTATCCGTCCGACGCTGGCAACACCACCGGTGTTCACGCCCGACAACCCGCGAACGCTCACGCCACCGGCTGTTGGTGGAGCGATCCGCGCCGTCGGAATGAACCTGTTGAACTACTTCACCACCATCGATTTGACGTCAAGCAGCGCCAGCGGCCCGTGCGGACCGAACTTGTTGCAGGACTGTCGCGGCGCAGACAGCTCCGTCGAGCTCAGTCGCCAGCGCGAGCGCACCGCCAACGTGTTCTGTGCTCTCAATCCTGATGTCGCCGGGCTGATGGAGCTGGAAAATACCACGCCCACCGACTCAATCAACGACCTTCTTGCCGCCATCAACGCCCAATGCGGCACCGTCAACCCCTACTTCTTCTCCGGCACGGGCAGCACGTTGGGTGGCGATGCAATTCGAGTCCAGATTGTCTACCGCAGCGGCGTCGTGGTGGCATTCGGCTCACCGATGGTTGATCTCGACCCGGTCAATAATCGTCCGACCACGGCGCAGAGCTTCGACGTGGTAGATCCCAACAACAGTGCATTCGGCGAACGCTTCACGCTGGTTGCCAATCACCTGAAGTCGAAAGGTTGTGGTGGCGCCAGCGGCGCCGACGTCGACAACAACGACGGCCAAGCCTGCTTCTCGGCACGTCGCACCGCGCAGGCGAACCGGTTGGTGACTTGGTTGAACACGGTCGTCATCCCGACTGCTGGCGATTCGGACGTACTGCTGGTGGGCGACTTCAACTCGTATGCGCAGGAGCCGCCCATCACCACTCTGACCGGCGCCGGATACTCCGACTTGCAAACGTCATTGCTGGGCAGTGCGTCGTACTCATACCTGTTCGATGGCCAACTGGGCCATCTCGACTACGCGCTGGCCAGCGGCAGTCTGGCCAGCAAGGTGACGGGTGTCGCCGCCTGGCACATCAATGCCGATGAGAGCGCGTTGTTCGACTACAACGACGGTATTCGCGACTTTGGCGAGGCGGCGAGTGAAGAAAAGCCGGACGGCTCGGCTCTAACGCCGCCACGCAGCTTGTACCAGACGATGTCAGTGGTCCGTGCCGCCGACCACGATCCGGTTCTGGTCGGCATGTTCGGCACGGACGTCATTTTCCGGAACGGATTCGACTCGACTCCGTAATTGCTGAAATAGTCGCCTATACGAAAAAACGCCATTACACATCGTGCTGGCGTTTTACTTAGCACCATGGGCCGCCGTGTCGCGCGGCAAGGTTCAGACCTTGCCTTTCGCGCCTTCGGCACTCGCTGCTTTTGGTTTGGCTGGTTCAAGAGTGAGCAGCCGCTGCTGCAACTGCGCGTTGTCCATGGCACCCAGCGCGTGCAAGCCGGCCCGCAACAGCTCGTTCTTCTTGGTGGGTCGATTGAATTCGCGGGCGCGCTCCTTGAGTGCTTCGATCAACGCGTAGTCGCGCGCCGGCATCTTGAAATTATCGCGGACAGCCTTTTTGATCCTAATCGTTCCAGGCTTGTTTGCTGGCACGGTTTTTTTCGAAGCCTTCTTGGCGGCACCAGTTACTGCGACGATCCGGGCTTTCTGTCGAGACGCTGCCTTGTCCGCGGTTTCCTTCTTCGTCGCCGGCTTTCCTTTCGGCGTTCGATTGGTTTTCGCAGCTGCGCGCTTGTCGGGTTGCTTCCGGTCGTTTGTCATGGTGCACCTAGTTTGTCGAGAGGCCGCGTTTGTACCACCAAGCGCAGCTTCGCTGTCACCTTGTTGACGTCTGGACTCAAGGAAGGTGTGACGATGATCGATGATCGATGATCGTGCAGTAAGAATGGCTGCGAACCATCCGACGCGACAGGCATAATTGAAACCTCCACTTATCCACTGGGTTTTTTCCTTGGCGCGTCCCTACAACTTCAGCGCTGGCCCCGCCGCCTTGCCCGAATCGGTCTTGTTGCGAGCCCGCGAGGAACTGCTGGACTGGAACGGCGGCGGCACCTCGGTGATGGAAATCAGTCACCGCGGCAAGGCGTTCATCGAACTCGCTGCCCAGTCCGAGCGCAACCTTCGCGCGCTGATGGACATTCCCGACAACTACCGAGTGTTGTTCCTGCAGGGTGGCGCAACCCAGCATTTCGCCCAGATTCCGATGAACTTCGCGCGGCCCGATCAGACGGCCGACTACATCGTCTGCGGCGCTTGGGGCGAGAAAGCGGTGAGCGAAGCGAGGCCTAACGTGCAGGCGCGTGTTGCCGGCAGTTCCGTCAACGCCAACTTCACAGGCGTTCCCCGGCGCGACTCGTGGCAGCTGGACTCCGCTGCGGCCTACGTGCACATCACGCCGAACGAGACGATCCATGGCGTCGCCATGCACGAGATACCCGTTGTGGGCGATGTGCCTCTGATCGCGGATATCTCGTCGAACATCCTGTCCGGCCCGCTCGATGTGTCGCGATTCGGGCTTCTCTACGCCGGGGCGCAGAAAAACATCGGCGCGTCCGGATTGGTCGTGATGATCGTCCGCGACGATCTGTTGGGACGTTGCCCATCGACGTTACCGCGCATCTTCAATTACGCCGAACATGCGGCCAACGATTCGATGCTCAACACGCCAAACACATTCGGCTGGTATCTGGCGTCGCTGGTGTTCCAGTGGATTGCCGGGCAGGGCGGCGTGGCGGAGTTGGGCCACCGCAACCAAGCCAAGGCGCAGTTGCTTTACGAAGCTATCGATGAGTCAGGCTTCTATGCGAATCCGGTTGATCGCGCCGCGCGCTCGTTGATGAACGTCGTTTTCACGCTGTCCGACTCGAGATTGGAACCCGCATTCTTGTGCAAGTCGCAAGACGCCGGCCTGCTCGCGTTGAAAGGTCACAAAGCGTTAGGCGGCTTTCGCGCGTCGCTCTATAACGCCATGCCGCTGGAAGGCGTGCAAGCGCTGGTGGAATTCATGCGGGAGTTCGAGCGCCGGCACGGCTAGTCCCGCTCCGTCTCTCGGAACGCTGCGGCATACTGGCACTCATTGACGCAGTGCCGCATTCATTGCGGCACCACTCGGGAATCCATTGGCATGAGCGACACCCCAATCCCCAAACAGCCTGATCTGGGCGGCATTCGCGACCGCATCGACAGAATTGATCGGCAGATCCAGGAGCTGATCGCCACCCGTGCGCGCACCGCGCAGGAAGTGGCCAGCATCAAGGGCAGTGGCCGACCAGCCATCGACTACTACCGGCCCGAACGCGAAGCCCACGTCTTGCGCATGGTCGTTGATCGCAACGATGGTCCGCTTGCCGATGGGGAGATGGTCCGCCTGTTCCGCGAGATCATGTCGTCATGCTTGGCCCAGGAGGAACCGCTCAAGATCGGTTACCTCGGCCCGGAAGGCACCTTCAGCGAACAGGCCGTGCGCAAGCATTTCGGACACGCCGCGTTTGGACTCGCACTGGGCAGTATCGAGGAAGTATTTCAGGAAGTGGCTGCCGGCAACGCTGATTTCGGCATCGTGCCGGTCGAGAATTCCAGCCAGGGCATGATCCAGGTCACGCTTGACCTGTTTCTGACATCCGACCTCAAAATCTGCGGAGAAGTTGAACTGCGCGTGCACCAATACCTGCACTCGCGCTTGGGCACGATGGACAACATCGAGCGCATCTATTCGCATGCCCAATCTCTGGCGCAGTGCCAAACGTGGCTGCGTATGAACATCCCGGATGCCGAGCGCATTCCGGTATCGAGTAATGCCGAAGCAGCGCGACGGGTTCGCCACGACGACAATGCGGCAGCAATTGGCGGCGACATGGCCGGTCGCGTCTATGGCTTGAAAACCATCGCCGGACCAATCGAGGACCGCGCCGACAACACGACGCGTTTCCTGGTGATCGGTCGCTCGCTTTTCCCGCAATCGGGCAATGATCGCACCTCGTTGCTGGCGACCGTCAACGATCAACCCGGCGCGCTGTTCCACATCCTGCGGCCTCTGGCGGAACATGGCGTCAGCATGAATCGTATCGAATCACGACCGGCTCACACCGGCAAATGGCATTACGCGTTCTTCATCGACGTGACCGGGCATTGCGACGATCCCGTCGTCGCGGCGGCCTTGGAAGAAATGCGTGGATCCACAGCCGAGCTGCGCATCCTCGGCTCGTATCCTGTGGCGCTGCCATGAGTTTCGATGCGCTGACATTGGCGAGTGCGTCCATCGGGCGTTTGCGCGCCTACGACACGGGCCCGGACAAGCGACTGGCACGTGAGCGTGAGTTGGCGCCGGCCGAGTTGGGGTCCAACGAACACGCGTTCGGCCCGAGCCCGAAAGCGTTGGCGGCAATGCGCGAGGAGCTGGCGCGCGCACACCGCTATCCCGACCCGAACGGCACCGAGTTGCGCAAGACTTTGGCAAATCACTTCGCCATCGAGCCCACCACGATTACCTTCGGTAACGGCTCCAACGAGCTAATTGTGATGCTGGCGGAATGCTTCGCGGGCCCGGAAAATTCCGTGGTCTATTCGCAATATGCCTTCGCGGTGTATGCGATAGCGACGGCGGCGGTCGGAGCAAGAGCCATTGAGGTTCCCGCGCTGGCGCGCGACCACGCCACGATGCCGCTCGGGCACGAGCTGGGCGCGATGGCCGCTGCGATTCGCCCGAACACCACGCTGGTTTTCCTGGCCAACCCGAACAATCCAACTGGTGGCTGTTTCGACGATGATGCGCTGGACGCCTTCCTTGATTCGGTGCCACAAAATGTCCTCGTCGTGATGGATGAGGCATACATCGATTTCGTCAGCCCCGACATTTTTCGTAGCGCCATTGATCGCATCGAACGTCATCCGAATCTACTCGTGTTGCGCACGTTCTCCAAGGCACATGCCTTGGCCGGGCTGCGGATCGGCTATGCGATAAGCCACGCGTCGACCGCCACCGTGCTGGCCCGGCTGCGCCAACCTTTCAACGTCAATCGGATCGCACTGGCGGCGGCCGAAGCGGCGTTTCTCGACTTCGATTATCTTGAGCGCTGCATCTGCATGACTGTCGCCGAGCGCGATCACCTCGCAGACGCATTGGCCGACCTCGGCTACTCAACGCTGCCATCGCAGACCAATTTCCTGATGGTCGACTTCGGCAGCGCAGCGAGTGCTGTCGAAGACGCGTTCTATCAGGGCGGCATCATCGTGCGGCCGATGGGTGGATACGGGCTGCCTCAGATGCTGCGCATCTCGGTCGGTACGCCGGACGAAAACCGGCGCCTGTTGGCCATCCTCGCCAGTAAAGGCGATTGATACTTTGACCAGCGCGCGCATCGACTGGACCAGCTGTCACGCTGGCGCACTGCACGGCGAAGTGCGCGTGCCCGGTGACAAATCAGTTTCCCATCGCGCCATCATGCTCGCGGCGCTGGCCGACGGCGTGTCGCGAATCGACGGTTTCCTCGAAGGAGAAGATACGCTGGCGACGGAACGTATTTTCGCCCAACTCGGTGTCGGCATCGCCGCGCCTTCGCCCTCACGTCGACTTGTGAATGGAGTGGGTATTGATGGACTTCGCGCACCAATGGGCGTCCTCGATTGTGGCAATGCAGGAACCGGCATGCGCCTGCTGGCCGGTTTGCTGGCGGGCCAGACATTCGCAACGACATTGACCGGCGACGATTCATTGAGGCGCCGTCCAATGCGCCGTGTCACCGATCCGCTGGCCTTGATGGGTGCCGCGATCAACAGCGAGGACGGAGGCCTGCCGCCATTGCGGATTAAACCCGCGACATTGCGAGGCATCGACTTTTCTACGCAAGTCGCCAGCGCACAGGTGAAGTCGGCAGTGCTGCTGGCGGGCCTGTATGCGCGCGGTGTCACCCGAATCACCGAATCGCATCCGACCCGCGACTACACCGAACGGATGCTGGCTGCATTCGACTGGCCCATCAAGTTCGGCGAGGGCTGGGCGACGCTGGAAGGTGGTCATCGATTGCGTGCATGTGATGTCATCGTGCCTGCCGATTTTTCATCGGCAGCTTTTTTCATTGTCGCCGCCACGCTGGTGCCGGGCTCGGAACTGCTGCTGCGCGATGTCGGCTTGAATCCAAGACGCACCGGGCTGCTCACCGCGCTGCGCCTGATGGGCGCAAACATCGTCGAAGAGAACTCTCGAGAGCAGGGCGGCGAACGGATTTCGAATTTGCGCGTGCGTCACGCCAGCTTGAACGGCATCGACGTGCCGGATGTGTTAGTCCCGGACATGATCGACGAATTTCCGGCGCTGTTCATCGCCGCCGCGACAGCGGAAGGCGTCACCAGAGTCACCTGCGCGGCGGAACTGCGCGTCAAGGAATCGGATCGCCTCGCATCAATGTCTTCCGGCTTGCGCACGCTCGGAATCCGCGTCGATGAAAGCGAAGACGGCGCAACGATTCACGGCGGCGTATTGCAAGGTGGCAGCATCAACAGTCGTGGCGATCATCGGGTTGCGATGAGCTTTGTCGCGGCGGGGCTGGTTGCTGAAGAATGCGTGACCATCCAGGACTGTGCGAACGTCGCGACTTCCTTTCCCGGCTTCATCGAATTGGCGAACAACTGCGGATTTGCAATTTCTGCGTAATGCGCGTGCGCTTTGCATGGAGTCAGGAAGATCCGCGACCCCGAAAGCCTTGAAATTCTGAGATTTTCGCGAAGAAGGGCGCTGCATATTTCGCTTTCAATTGCACTGCGCGTCAAGGCGCATTAATGTTTGGGTCCGGAGTCCCGCCCGGGGGTCCGCACATTCTGGTTCGAGGAAATTTTGATGCAAATAGGTAGTCAAACATGGGTGCTGGCGCTTTCCTTGTTCTTGCTGGGTTCGGCGTCGTTCGCCGCAGGCCCCAACAAAGACGGGTATGTCGACCAGATTGATGACGCAACCATCGTGCAATCGCAGGGTGTCGACCAGAGTGTCGACTATGCTGCGCTCCGCCGCTTCGGCCCTTGGGATGATCGAAACTACGCATTGACCCAAGCCGACGTGGCGATGCTGCCGGCCAATGACGAATACCGTTACGGCGTACCTGCATTCTTCAAGATTCTCAAGCGCAAGGAGGCTAGCGCAGAGGGCTTCCCAATCGAAGAGCACTATCCCCGTGAACTCGACAAGGATTTTCAAGTGCGATTCGGTGGACTGCTTCAGAACGGCGTTCTGCATCGTCGCGGTCTGGGTGTCTATTCGCATCCTGACCCATCCAACCCTCCGGAGAGCTTGATCTACGCGACTGATCCGCTGCCTCATGCCGTGCCCGTAAACGGCGAGACTGCCATGGCCATCGGCGACAATGAGACGTCGATCAAGTACAACCCGGTCGATCCGCTCAAGGTCATTGCGGGATCCAACGGGTCGGGGGGCCAGAACCAGAACTATTCACTCGACGGCGGTGCGACGTGGCTCAGCGGCGGCGTCCTGCCGAGCACCTGCTGCGACGCGGCGATGGAATGGTCGGCCGATGGCACGATTGCATATTCAGCCACGCTGGCATCTGGTGCCGGCTCCGGCTTTAGAGCTTCAGTGTTCCGATCGACCAACAACGGCCAGACCTGGAGTGGTCGAGTCGATGTTTCCAGCGCCAGCTCGGACAAGGAGTACATCCACGTCGACAAATCTTCGACTTCACCCTTTCTCGACTACGTCTATCTGACGTGGCACCAAGGCAACGTCATGTTCTTCGCCCGCTCGCTGGACAAGAGCCTGACCTGGTCGACGCCGATCTCCTTTGGCACCGCAGCGCGAGGCATCGGCAGCGATATCACCACGGACAAAGCCGGCAACATCTATTACATCTGGCCAAGCAGCAATTCTGCGACCGCTAACATTTACATGGTCAAATCGACCGATGGCGGCGCCACGTTTGCTG
>JAYUYW010000002.1:0-3201 GCA_043752325.1 Rhodanobacteraceae bacterium
GCCTTGGCGGGAGAGGTGCGTCCGCAGGTTGCAGAACATGGGTAAAAGTGCCCCAAACCGGCGATAAACGGCCCCCATAGCGGGCAGCGCAGCGCTCGATTGATTGCGACCACACCACGTCAACTGCCTCGGCATCATCACCGCTCAACGCGATGCAAAAGCGGACTTGTTCAGACGTTCCCTAATGCGACGCTGGGGTGATGCGTGTGCGGTCACGGGATGCCGCGTTTCCGCAATGCTGCGTGCTTCGCACTACAAGCCCTGGCGCAGATCTGACCATGGAGAGCGGCTGGACTCCAACAACGGCCTGCTGCTATCGGCGAACCTTGATGCGTTGTTCGACGCCGGCCTGATCACCTTCGACGACGCGGGTGGCATGCTCGTTTCGAGCTCGCTGTCTGAGGAAGAGCAGAGGGAAATAGGCCTGACGGCGCGGCTCCGCCACGCCCCCAACCCTCGGCTTTGCGGCTACCTCGCGTACCATCGTGAGCGTGTGTTCCTCGGGCTGCGATAGCTCGCCACTGCCGATAGCAGATCGGCGAAGCCGGCTGCGCAAAGGGGCGATGAGCGCCCCACCGAACTGACAAAACCGACAGAACTGGGTTTCGTCAGTTCTGTCAGTCCCCTGCCGCGCCGTTTGGCCGATTTCTGCGTCCACCGCCCGACCGGCCTAGGGCACTTGACGTTTAGATTCATACGTCAAATACTGAGCACCTCGATGCCGATTTAGGCGCATACATCAAATGCAGACCGTCCATGAGATAGGCGAAGCCGTCGCCAAGCGGCGACGCGCACTCGGCCTCAAGCAAGGCGACGTGGCGACGCAGGTCGGCATCGCGCAGGAGACGCTGTCCCGCTTCGAGCTGGGAAAGGCGTCGGAGTTCGGCTCGCGCAAGCTGCTTGCCGTGCTGGCGGTCCTTGGCATGGAACTGCAATTCGGTGAGATCGGTGCTGCCGGCTCTCTGGATGAACTGCGCCGCGAACGGGCTGGGAATTCGTGAGTCTCGCGGTACACGTGCTGGGTCGTGAAGTCGGCATCCTGTCGGCCATCGGCGACTTCAAGAGTTCGATGACCTACCACGACGGCGTCGCCGGTGATGACTTCGTCTCGCTCACGATGCCGGTACGACGCGAGCCTTGGGTGTGGGACGACGTACTCCACCCGATATTCCAGATGAACCTGCCCGAAGGCTATCTGCTGCAGGTGCTGCAGGAGCAGTTCGGCCCGATCATCGGTGCAAGCCCGATGGCACTGCTGTCGGTGATCGGCCGAAACATGATCGGCCGCGTCCAGATCGCGCCGCCCGGCGCCGCGGTCGACGAGCCCGCCCAGCCCATCGACGTGGCGGCCCTGCTCCAGGGCGACAACTCCGAAGAGGCATTCGCGGATCTGGTGCGGCGGCACGCCACCAGCGGCGTCTCCGGCATCGTGCCGAAGTTCCTCGACACCGAGGTCGAGGCGCTGGCCGGTCGCGGCCACACCAAGGCCACGCTGTTCACCCGGAGACACATCATCAAGGGCTCGTCACGCCTGCTCCCGCACGTCGCGCTGAACGAGCACCTTTGCATGGAAGTCGTCCGGCGAGTGATGCCAGCTGCGCGCACGGACGTGTCGACCGACGGTCGCGCCCTGGTGGTCCATCGATTCGACGTGGACGACGCTGGCCAGCCGCATTGGGGGCTCGAAGACTTCTGCGTTCTGCTGGGACTGAGACCGGCGGCGAAGTACGAAACGACGTGGGAGCGCATCGCCAAGGCGGTGCGCGATCACGTCCCTGGCTCCGACCGCCAGGATGTGTTCACGCAGATGGCGTCGCTGCTGTTGCTCACCTACGCCCTGCGCAACGCAGACTGCCATGCCAAGAACCTCGCCCTGCGCTACACCAGCCGCCGCGATGTCCACCTCGCGCCGGCCTTCGACATGATCACCACTGCGGCCTACCCCGACTACGCAACGAATCCCCCGGCGATCTCCTTCCTGGGACGCAAGACCTGGGATCCCGGCAAGGCAATCCAGACCTTCATCACCGCCACCTTCGGCGTGCCGCCGCGCGAGCAAGCGTCCATCGTCGAACGGATCGGCGATGCGATGTCCGACGTGGCGCCCCGCGTTCGCGAAGCCATGCGTGAGCATCCAGCGTTCGAGCCGATCGGAACACGGATGCTGTTCGCTTGGAATGAGGGCCTGGCCGGGCTGAGCAGCGCACGCATCTATGCGCTCGAAACACTGAGCCTTGGCGATGCGCTCGCCGGCCTGTCGGAGCCGCCACCGGCGCAAGCAACAAGAACCGTCATCGGACGTTCCGACCTGTTGGGCGAGTGAGGCAGCCATGCGCGAAAAACAAGACGAATATGGCAATAGAAGAGGTACCGTGCGCCTCGGAGGCGCTGCATATCGAATATCTGACGGTGCTGGTTTGCCCCGCCCCTGTTTCTTGCGACTGACTGGCAGAAGACCTGTATGAGCAACAACAAAAAAGAAACCGAACGCGCCGAACTGCACAAGATCATCTGGCGCATCGCCAACGACCTGCGCGGCAGCGTGGACGGCTGGGACTTCAAGACCTATGTGCTCGGAATGCTGTTCTATCGCTTCATCTCCGAGAACCTCATCAGCTACCTCAACGAGCAGGAACGCAGGGCGGGGCACGCAGGTTTCGACTACACCACCCTCGACGACGCTGATGCGGAGTTTGGTCGCGTCGAAACTGTGAAGGAAAAGGGCTTCTACATCCTGCCGTCCGAGCTGTTCGCCAACGTGCGCGCCAGCGCACGCCAAGACGCCAACCTCAACGAAACCCTCTCGCGCATCTTTGCCGACATCGAAGGCTCGGCCAACGGCAGCGACAGCGAGGACGACTTGAAGGGCCTGTTCGACGACCTTGACGTCAACAGCAGCAAGCTGGGTCAGACGGTGGCCAGGCGCAACGAGAAGCTGGTCAAGCTGCTCGATGCGATTGGCGACCTGCCGCTCAACGGTGGCGCGTTCTCGGACAACAGCATCGACCTGTTCGGCGACGCCTACGAATACCTGATGCAGATGTATGCGTGCACGCGGGAAGCTCGGCAAGGTCGCACTGGTGGCCTGCATGCGCAAGATGCTGACCATCGTCAACGCCCGACGGCGGGACGAACTGCGGCTTCAGGCACGTGCTGCGATCGCCATTTGAAACGCTCGATCACAAGACAGTTGCTGAATTA
>JAYUYW010000003.1:0-3199 GCA_043752325.1 Rhodanobacteraceae bacterium
CCGTCCTTGGCGCTAAGCGGGATACAGAGTTTTGCAAGGCAGAATGGCGCGTGGTCGCCGTCCGGTACCGTGGAAGGTGTCGCTGACGTTGCCAGCTTCGGATTTGGAAGTGCGGTCAGCATGGTTGCCAATCGTGTATGGATCGGCAGTCCGCGCCACAACAACGACTTTGCTTCGGGCGCGATCTGGATGGAGCCGCTTGATGGCAGCTCCGGCGCATTTCCCCGCTTCATTGATTCGCCCAGTTTTTCCGCATGCGGCGTCGGGTTTGGCCAGGTCATTGCAACGGATGGCGCTCGCGTAGCGGTCGTTTCGATACCGGACTACGTTGCCGCGCCGCTGAAGATTCGCGTCTACTCTGCGACATCCGTCTCACCCATCGTTGCTGACATCACGGCACCGCCGACAGCGACGCGTGCCGGTGTCGTGGATATCGCGATTCACGGCAACACGATGGCCATTCTGCGTGCGATAAGTGGACTAGTGGAAGTACTGGTCTACGTGGACAGTGGTGCTGGCTACGCGCTGAACCAGACAATCGAATTCCCATCGACGACGCCGAGGAACTTGACGTTGCTGGATGATCTGCTACTTGTGGGCCAGTCGCAGTTCCAACGCACTAGGGCTGTCACCGCAAACTTTTCTCCGATTGACCCCGTGGTGAACCCACCCGGTGTCGTGCTCAACTATTCCCGTGCCTCCCGCTACGGAACATTGCTGGTCGTAGCCGCGAATTTTCCTGACCCTGGCGAGCCGATCGCACGAGTGTTCTCGGTCACGTCGGTCGGCTGGACCTACTCTGGCGACATCAGTCGCGGCGCCTTCCCCGACGCATCGTGTTTCTTTCCCGCCGCAGGAACAATTCCCATGGGCGGGGCAAACATGATTGCTTGTGTCACCGGCAAGACCCTCAGCATCGCGAACCCAAACGCGGTTGGCAACGACTGGACCGTCGCCCGTTCCGCCATGGTAACGGGTTTGGTCAGCGGGCCGAACACCATCAACGCGGTTGCGTTCGAAGGCAACCACGTCGCCATCGCTGATTCCGGCCGATCCAAAGTCGTCGTCGTCGACATCACCGAGTCGATCTTCAGCAGCGGGTTAGATCAGTAGTTGCACCGGCTACAAGTAATCACGCAAGATTTGCGGACAAAAAAAGGCGATGCATTGCTGCATCGCCTTGATTTGTTTGGCTCCCCGAGACGGACTCGAACCGCCGACCCAGTGATTAACAGTCACTTGCTCTACCAACTGAGCTATCGGGGAATTTAGCCGCGCATTCTGACGAGCGGCGCTGGCTCCGTCAAGCCGTAGCGGCTTGTTTAGGCCATCTGGTGCGGGTTACGCACCGTTGTCGAGCAGTGCGCATGTTTGCGTCGCGGAGGCGCTGGTTGGCGTGCCGCTGCGGATTCGGCCGGGGTTGCTGACGACCAGGCTGGTGGCATTGCCAACGCCACGCCGATCGCAGATGGTGAAGGTGGCATTGTTGCCGGCGGAACTGCCGTCTGTGCGGAAACTGACGCGATCACGCCCTGCCGTAGTGGAGATCACCACGCCCTGGCGCGCCGCATTGCCGGCGCTGACGATGGCATCGTCGCCGTCGCGCAGGCCATTTTCGTTGTTGTCGAGGAAAACGATCCAGCCGTGGTCCCAGCGCAGGCCACCGCTGCAGGTGGTGTGGTCGGTGGAAGGGCAGATCACGTGGCGGCGACGACTGGTGACGGCACCGGCGCGAGCGACATTCAGCGCGGTCCACAGGTCCTGTCGCGCGGCACGAGATTCCGACGAGCTGACCAGGCTGCCCATCGACGGCAGGCCGAGCGTGAGCAGAATCGTCGCGATGGTGATGGTCATCATCAGTTCGATCAGCGTGAATCCGTGCTGGCGACGGGCTTGGGATTGCATGGCGATGCTCCTGGTTGGCAGTGATCGCTAGGCTATGCTTGGGCTGATCGCGCCGCGTCCTGCAAGCGTCGAGGCGCGTTGTAGGAAATCCGCTAACCGTGAGGTGCGAGGACTTCCGATTTCACGATTCGACCCCATCTGGAAAGTCCCGGATTCGGTACGCGCCGAACCAGCCCATGCTTCGAGAAGACGATGTCCGAACGCCAGTCCGAAAAAGCAAAACCCGAACGCTTCAAGCTGGTGTCGCCGTATTCGCCGGCGGGCGATCAGGCACCCGCCATTGAGCGGCTGGTCGATGGTTTCGAGGCGGGACTTGCCCACCAGACTTTGCTCGGCGTGACCGGCTCGGGCAAGACGTTCACCATCGCCAACATGGTTGAGCGCATCCAGAAGCCGACCCTGGTGCTGGCGCCGAACAAGACGCTGGCGGCGCAGTTGTATGGCGAGTTCAAGGAGTTCTTCCCGAACAACGCGGTCGAGTATTTCGTCAGCTACTACGACTACTACCAACCCGAGGCTTACATCCCGGGCAGCGACACTTACATCGAGAAAGATTCCAACATTAACGAGCACATCGAGCAGATGCGCCTGGCAGCGACCAAGGCGCTGCTGTCGCGATCCGACGCGTTAATCGTGGCAACAGTGTCGGCGATTTATGGCCTTGGCGATCCCGAAGATTACTTACAGATGCGCCTGATCCTGGCGCGTGGCGAACGCACCGACCAGCGCAAGCTGATGCGCCACCTGAGTGACTTGCAATACAAGCGCGGTGACATGGAGTTGCGGCGCGGCACTTACCGCGTGCGTGGCGACGTGATCGATGTGTTTCCGGCCGAGTCCGACACCGAAGCGCTGCGCATCGAGTTGTTCGACGGCGAAGTAGAGCAGCTTTCGATTTTCGACCCGCTCACAGGCGAAGTGCGCCGCAAGGTGCCGCGCTACGTCGTCTATCCAAAGACGCACTACGCGACGACGCGCGAGAGCGTGCTCAACGCCATTGAAACTATCAAGGTGGAATTGCAGGATCGGCTGGAGCAGTTGTATGCGTCGAACAAATTGCTCGAAGCGCAGCGGTTGAAACAGCGCACCCAGTTCGACCTCGAAATGATGGCCGAGGTCGGCTTCTGTCAGGGCATCGAAAACTATTCGCGGCATCTGACCGGAAAGGCGCCGGGCGAGCCGCCGCCAACCTTGTTCGATTACCTGCCGCCGGATGCCTTGCTCGTAGTCGACGAGGCGCACGTGACCATTCCGCAGTTGGGCGCCATGTACAAGGGCGATCGCTCGCGCAAGG
>JAYUYW010000004.1:0-8093 GCA_043752325.1 Rhodanobacteraceae bacterium
CATGAAGAGAACGTGGATCGTGCAACCATCTACTTTATACGTACCTCCAAGGTGCCAAAGCATAGTGGTGTGTCGAACAGTTTCATAACCAAGCTGAAAGCTTTCTCCGACTTCCTTCCGTGCTCCGTCGAGAGTTCGAAAGGCGTAATCACTATGGTAGAGAACTTGTGCTACCTGGAGACCGACGTATGGGATGGCGAGCAATACGGCATCAACGCGACGCCCAACCTACATCCGAAACTCCCGCCCCAGATACACATCACGCACTTGCTCATTAGCAAGCAAATCAACTGGTGCGCCTTGGGCGAGGACGCTGCCGTCGTTCATGATGTAGGCGCGGTCGCAGATGCCGAGCGTTTCGCGGACGTTGTGATCGGTGATCAAGATGCCGATGCCGCGGTTCTTCAGGTGCCGCACGATGCGCTGGATGTCGCCAACGGAGATTGGGTCGACGCCGGCGAAAGGTTCGTCGAGCAGGATGAAACGCGGTCGTGCGGCCAACGCGCGTGCAATTTCGACGCGACGGCGTTCGCCGCCGGATAGCGACTGGCCTTTCTGGTCGGCGATGTGGTTTATCTGCAGTTCGTCGAGTAAAGAACCGAGTTCCGCCGTACGCCCTGAAGCATCGAGATCATCGCGCAGTTCCAGCACCGCAAGAATGTTATCGGCCACGCTCAGGCGACGAAATACGGAAGCCTCCTGCGGCAAGTAACCGATGCCGTGCTGGGCGCGCAGGTGCATCGGCTGGACGGTAATGTCTTCGTCGTCGAGCATGATGCGGCCGGCGTCGGCAGCGACCAGCCCGACCACCATGTAGAAACAGGTCGTCTTGCCAGCGCCGTTCGGACCGAGCAAACCAACGACTTCGCCCTGATCAAGCTGGAAACTGAAATCGCGAACGACCGGTCGTTTGCGATAGGCCTTGCTCAGGCCACTGGCTACGAGCATTACTTGGCGCCGACCTTGGGCTGCGGCAGGAAACGCAGACGCACTTTGCCACCACCGCTTTCGTCACCGCTTTTCATGGCGCCCGTTGCAGTGTTGTACGTCATGTGGTCGCCGCGAAACTCGCTCTTGCCCTGCTGGATCACGACCACATCGCCGGTGAATTCGGCCACGCTGCTGCCGGTGTTGTATTCGATCTTGTTGGCGGTAGCGGTCATCAAGCCGCCGTCGTTGTCGAGTTGTTGCTGCATGCTTGCGGGTTTGCCGGTCAAAGTCAGTCGCTTGATGCTGCCATCACCGGTCTTGCCGTCCTTGTCGGTGTCGTAAACCACGGCGAGGTCGCCGCTGGCCTTGAGCGAACCCTGCACCATTTCGACATTGCCTTTCAGCGTGGCAACATTGGTATCGCCGCCGGCCTTCTGGCCGAGCACGCTTTCCTGATAGTTGGCGCGAATGTCGAGCGGTTTTTGGCGGTCTGTGTTCAACGCCTGAGCGGACCCAGCGGCGGCGATCAGGCCAAACGCGATCGGGATCAGTGCGGAGTCAGCGCGCACGTGGCTTGGTTTGGAAGCGATTGTGGACATCGGCGAGCAACTCCATGGTTTGGGTGGTGAGGTCGGCGCGCAGGCCGGTGCCGCTGACGATGGAACCGGTTTGTTCGATGGTGGCGCGCGCGTCGGTGGCAAGTTTGCTGGTCTTGGGCCAGATAGTGACATTGCTGCTGGTAATCGTCGCGGGATCCCGGCCTGCGGGTTCGCTGTGCATTACCACCGCGCCGCGCAACTGCATGATGGTGCCGCCCTTGTCGATCCAGGCCGCATTGGAGGTGCCTTGCCAGTTTCGGCCGCTGCCATCGACCATCACGTAGCCCGGCGCAGTCACGAAGATGGAGTTGTCCTTGTCGCTGCGAGTCAGGATGGGGCCGGTCATCCGAAGTGTCAGCTTGCCATCATCGCCGAGTGCAGTGAGCTGGAAATTGCTTAATGTGTAGTCCGAACGCGGCGGGCCGACGAAGTCGTTTTTGGCCGGCTCGCGAATCAGCCAGAGCAAAAGTTGCGAACAGGCTGCGAGAAGTACCAGCGCGATGATGATCGGCCAATGGCGACGTTCGATCACGACAGCGCCCGATCCAGTTCGGTTTGCGACTTGCCTTGCGCGGCGAGAATCAGATCGCAGACTTCGCGAACAGCTCCGTCTCCACCGCTACGCTTCGTGCGCCAATTCGCATGTTCGAGGACCCACGGATGCGCGTTGGCGACGGCAATGGCGAAACCGCATTCGCTCATCGCGCGCAGGTCGGGCACGTCGTCGCCGGTGTAGGCGACTTCGCCCGCTTCCAGGAACAACGCGCTGGTCAATTGGTGCAGGCACGAGCGCTTGTCGCCCTCGCCCTGATACACGTGGGCGATGCCAAGTTCGGCCATGCGATTGGCGACGATGCGGCTGCTTCGTGCGGTGATGATTGCGACTTCAATGCCATTGGCGAGCAAGCGCTTCAAGCCCAGGCCGTCGTGGACATGGAAGGCCTTGCATTCGTGGCCATCATCGGTGTAATGCAGACGCCCGTCGGTCAACACGCCATCGACATCGAACACCGCCAGTCGCACGCGGCTGGCGCGCCCGCGGATGTCTGCGGGCATATCGTCGTAGTGGCTGTAGGGCATGGCGGAGACAGCGTTGGTCGGGTCAGACGACCCGGGCGCGCAGCAGGTCGTGGATGTTCAGCGCACCGACGAGCCGACCGCCATCGTCGACGACCAGCAAGGCGTGGATCTTGAAATCTTCCATCACGCGAGCAGCTTCGACGGCAAGTTGATCGGGGCCGATGGTTTTTGGATTCGCGGTCATCACGCCGATCACCGGCGTGCGGCGAAGGTCGATCGGCGCGTCATCGACAGCGCGTCGCAGGTCGCCGTCGGTGAACACGCCGAGCAAGCACTGGTCCGCATCGACCACGGCGGTCATGCCCAGCCCTTGGCGGGTCATTTCCATCACGGCGTCGAACACGCTGGCGTTTTGATCAACCGATGGAATCGTCTTGCCTTGATGCATCACGTCGCTGATGTGCAGCAGCAAGCGCCGGCCCAGCGAACCGGCCGGATGTGAGCGGGCGAAATCATCGGCGGTGAAGCCGCGCGCTTCAAGCAATGCAATGGCGAGTGCATCGCCCATCGCCAGCGCGGCGGTGGTGCTGGCAGTCGGCGCAAGGCCGAGCGGACAGGCTTCTTCGGAAACGCTGACATCGATATGCACGTCTGCGATCCGCCCAAGTGACGAGCCTTCGTTGCCACTCATCACGATCAGCGCGATGCCCTTGCGCTTGAGCATGGGCAGGATCGTGAGCAGCTCATCGGTTTCGCCGGAATTGCTGATTGCGAGGACGACGTCGTCGGCCAGGATCATGCCCATGTCGCCGTGACTGGCTTCGCCGGGATGCACGAAGAACGCCGGCGTGCCGGTCGATGCCAGCGTCGCGGCAACCTTGTGTGCGATATGGCCTGACTTTCCCATCCCGGACAGAACGACGCGACCCCGACAATTGAGAATCAGCTCGCAGGCGGCTTGGAACTGGCCGTCGATCCGACCGCACAGCGACTCGATCGCGCGCGCCTCAGTGCGCAACACGGTGGTTGCAGAGCGGCGCAACGCTTCGCCATCAATGCGCGGCGATGATTGGACGATTTCTGGCTGGATGCGTGCGTTCATTGAGACGCTGTGTGGCTACTCGCGGACTTGGCAAAGGACGGCCAGGGGAACGGAAACGTGTCGATCCCTGTAAACTGGCCGGCCCGGTATTCTAGCCGCAAGCGCGTTGAACCACTGTTCTGGTTGATGCACGCCACGCGAATACCCTTTCCACGTCACTGAGTGAACCGGTCATGGACAGCGCCAGCCTGCAACATCTGATCCAGTCCGGCATGCCGGAGGCAACGGTGCAGGTGAACGGTGATGACGGCGTGCATTTCGAGGCACTGGTGGTCAGCGATGCCTTCGCCGGGAAATTGCCGCTGGCTCGTCATCGTATGGTTTACGCGACGCTGGGCGACAAAATGGGTGGCGCCATTCACGCGCTGGCTTTGCGTACCCTGACACCGGACGAAGCTGCGCGCGGCTGATAAGTAGATTCCGCGAGTCGCGCCGATCGCGCTGTCCCCAATCGAGTTGACTTGAGCACATGGCAAAAATCGTAATCAACGGCGGCGAAGCGCTTTCCGGCGACGTGACCATCTCCGGCGCCAAGAACGCCGTGCTGCCGATCCTGGCCGCCTGCCTGCTCGCTGACGGACCGATGACCATCGGCAACGTACCGCACCTGCACGACGTGACCACCACGATGGAACTGCTCGGCCAGATGGGCGTGCAGATCATCATGGACGATCACATGAGGATGCAGATTGATTCGTCCACGCTGGAGCGCTGCTACGCGCCCTACGACCTGGTCCGCACCATGCGTGCGTCGATTCTTGTATTAGGTCCGCTGGTCGCGCGCTATGGCAAGGCCGATGTATCGCTGCCCGGTGGTTGCGCCATCGGCACGAGACCGGTCGATCTGCACATCAAGGGCTTGCAGGCATTGGGTGCCGAGATCACCGTCGAGAACGGCTACATCCGTGCTCGCGCCGGTCGATTGAAGGGCTGCCGCATGGTGCTCGACATGATCACCGTGACTGGCACCGAGAACATCATGATGGCGGCGGCGCTGGCCGAAGGCACCACCATTATCGAGAACTCCGCGCAGGAACCGGAGGTGCTAGATCTCGCCAATTGTCTCAACGCGATGGGCGCAAAAATAGAGGGAGCCGGTACGGGCACTCTGGTCATCGAAGGTGTCGAACGGCTACACGGTTGCTCCTATGAAGTGCTGCCGGACCGCATTGAAACCGGCACTTTTCTGGTCGGTGCGGCGATTACCGGCGGTCGCGTCATGTGCAAGCGTGCGCGTCCGCGCACCTTGGACGCGGTGCTTTTGAAACTTGAAGAAGCCGGTGCGCACATCAACACCGGTGATGACTGGATCGAGTTGGACATGCGAGGACGCCGGCCCAAAGCCGTGAACCTGGTCACCGCGCCCTATCCTGCATTCCCGACCGACATGCAGGCACAGTTCACTGCGCTCAACTGCGTGGCCGAAGGGGTCGGCATCATCACCGAGACCGTGTTCGAGAACCGTTTCATGCATGCGCTCGAGTTGCAGCGGCTGGGTGCCGACATCCGCATCGAAGGCAATACGGCGATCATTAAAGGTGCCGAGCACATGACCGGCGCGCAGTTGATGGCGACCGACTTGCGCGCGTCAGCGTCGCTGGTGCTGGCGGGTCTGGTTGCGCATGGCGAGACCATCGTCGATCGCGTTTATCACATTGATCGCGGCTACGAGAACATCGAGGAAAAGCTCGGTTCGCTAGGCGCGCGTATCCGGCGCCTGCCGGCCTGACGACGACCGCTGCGCTAGAATTGGCGACTCTTTCCCGGAACCACGCCAATGAAAATGTTGCCCGTCGTTGCCGCGGTCGCCTGTCTGGCTTCCGCCGCAGTCGCTGCCGACAAACCGTTCGATGTCGAAACGCTGGCGAATCTTGATCGCGTCAGCAGTCACAAGTTGTCGCCCGATGGCAGCACGCTGGTGTGGCAACTGCGCCAGACCGACTACGTCGCCAACAAGGGCGTCAACAGTATCTGGACGATGGCGGTCGCTGGCGGAACGCCACAACGCCTGACGGCGAGTGATGTCAATGCAACCAGTCCGACCTGGTCCGCCGACGGCAGCAGCGCGTATTTCCTCGCGGCGAAGGACGGCGTCAGCCAACTTTGGCAGCAAAGTCGTGGTGGAAAGGCTCGGCAGGTCACGAACTTCCCACTGGATGTCGACAGCTACAGATTTTCGCCCGATGGCAAGCGCCTGCTGGCCTCGATGTCAGTATTCACTGACTGCCCGGATCTTGCCTGCACCAAGCAAAAGCTCGACGCCAAATCCAAGGAAAAAGCCACTGGCATGCTTTACGACCGCCTGTTCGTTCGCCACTGGGATACATGGTCGGACGGTCGCCGCAACCAGCTGTTCGTGGCCGATCTAGGCACTGACGGCCAGTTTGGCGAAGCGCGCCTGTTGACTCGCAGCATCGACGGCGATGTCCCTTCCAAGCCGTTTGGCGACGACAGCGAGTACGCCTGGTCGCCTGATGGAAAGACCGTCTATTTCAACGCCCGCATCGCCGGCAAAAGCGAAGCTTGGTCAACCAATTTCGATGTTTACAGCGTGCCGGTCGATGGTTCGGCCTCGCCAAAAAACCTGACCGCAGCGAACCTTGCGTGGGACGGACATCCGTTGCCGTCCTCCGATGGCAAGACCTTGTACTACCTCGCCATGAAACGTCCCGGTTTCGAAGCCGACCGTTTCGGCATCAAGGCGATGGATCTCGCGACGGGCGAGATTCGTTCTGTCGCAGCGGATTGGGATCGCTCGGCATCAGCGCTGACCGAATCGACTGATGGCCGCACGCTCTACCTGGCGACCGACGACGAAGGCCAACATCCACTGTTCGGGGTTGATGTTGCCAGCGGCAAGTTCACCAAACTGCTGCTGGAAGGCGCGGTGAGTGGCATTGCGGTTGGCAAGGACACGATCGTGGTCGGCATTCAAACCTTGCAACATCCGACCGACTTGTGGGCGATGAAAACCGATGGCGGCCAATTACAGCAGTTGACCCGCGTCAACGCCGACAAGCTCGTTGGCGTGTCGGTGGGCGCGTCAGAATTCTTCACCTTCAAGGGCTACAACGACGAAGATGTGCAGGGCTATGTTGTCAGGCCGGCCGACTTCACGCCGGGCACGAAATACCCGGTCGCCTTCATCATCCACGGCGGGCCGCAAGGCGCGATGACGAATAGCTGGAGCTATCGCTGGAACCCGCAAACTTACGCCGGGCAGGGTTTCGCCGTTGTAACCGTGAATTTCCACGGCTCAACTGGTTACGGGCAGGCGTTCACCGACTCGATTTCTGGTGACTGGGGCGGCAAGCCTCTGGTCGACCTCCAGAAAGGCTGGGCAGCTGCCTTGGCGAAATACGACTGGCTTGATGGCGACCGCGCCTGCGCACTGGGTGCGTCGTATGGCGGCTTCATGATCAACTGGATCGCTGGCAACTGGAACCAGCCGTGGAAGTGTCTGGTCAACCACGATGGCGTGTTCGATACCCGTTCAATGGCGCTGGTCACCGAAGAACTGTGGTTCACCGAGTGGGAAAACGGCGGCCCGGTTTACGAGCAGGTAGAGGCCCACGAGAAATTCAATCCGCGCAACCATATCCAGGACTGGCGCGTGCCGATGCTGGTGGTGCAAGGCGAAAAGGATTTCCGGGTGCCCGTGGACCAAGGCATTTCGACATTCACCGCGTTGCAGCGACGCGGCATACCAAGCCAACTGCTGGTATTCCCGGACGAGAACCATTGGGTACTCAAACCGCAAAACAGCGTGCTTTGGCACCAGACGGTGAACGCATGGCTAAAGCGCTGGACCGCGAAATAACTCGAACCACCGCCGCCGCCGAAAGGCTGCGGTAGCGCAAGCGGCCGGTTGGCGTGGCGTGATCGAACATTTCGTGGCGGAGCGAAGAAAACCAGCGCCATGGCCACGCTGAAACTCGAATAGTGGCCTCACCGAAGCGGTGAGGGGCGCGTTCCTGTCGCATTCGGCTGGTTTGAAAATGGCGGAATCCTCATTCCGCGACGGCGAACACTGGGCACGCCAGGTCTGCGAATGCGGCGCAGAAGAAAGCGGCGGCCTGCCCAGCGTCGGCATCGGCGAATTACTGCGCGATTCCGGCCACGAGCGCATCTCGGTACTGAAACTCGATATTGAAGGCGCCGAAACCGTGCTGTTCTCCAGCGGCTACGAAGTCTGGATCGACAAGGTGGATACCTTTGTCATCGAACTGCACGAAGACTCGCCCTGGGGCAACGCCAGCGCCGCATTCCACATGGCTATCGAAGGGCGTGATTTGGTCTTGTCGCGCAGTGGTGAACTGACTATCGCGCGTCGCTCGACTCCTTGAGCTAGATGGTGCGTCGCAGCAGAAATCGTTCAGACTTTTCAGATTTCAGCGATGACAGCGAAACTGTAAAAAAGTTCTTGATTCGAGATTACGAAT
>JAYUYW010000005.1:0-8083 GCA_043752325.1 Rhodanobacteraceae bacterium
CATGGCCTGCTCCTGTGTGGGGGCGTGGCCCGGCGCAACCTTACGAAGACGCTACCGAAACATTGGCGCAGCTTCGACATGCGCTGGGTTGATGTCAGCCGAAGCGCCGCCGCAGGTAGAATCGAACGGTGAATGCTCGATCCTTTTGCGCTTTGGTGAGCGTATCGATCAATCCTGCAACGAGCGTGTCCACGCCGCATTCCGCGCAGTGAGTTCGCCGCCGATTGCCGGCATCGTCGAACTCGTTCCGTCCTATGCAAGCCTGGCCATCCACTACGATCCGCTTGATTGGATTGACCCCGGCATCGATCAATCGCCTGACCAGCGAATCAGGGATGCGGTACTGGATCGTTTGGCCAACCGCGTTGACGATGTTGCCGGCACAGCGGGCCGGACCATCGAGATTCCGGTTTGCTACGACCCGGAACTTGCCGAAGATCTGGTCGAATCGTCGCGCACGCTGGGCATCAGCGTCGATGAGCTGATCGCTCGCCATGCCGACGGCGATTACCGCGTCGCGATGCTTGGATTCGCACCAGGCTTTCCCTATCTGCTTGGGCTGGACCCACGCTTGCAGCTGCCACGACGCAGTCAACCGCGCTTGCGAGTGCCGGCCGGGTCGGTCGCAATCGGCGGCGCTCAGACCGGCATCTATCCAACCGCCCTGCCTGGCGGGTGGCACCTGATCGGGCGCACTCCGCTGCGACTTTTCGATACCGATCGCCAACCGCCACAGTTGGTTAACGCTGGTGACCGTGTGCGCTTTATTCCAATCAGCTGTGAGCAATTCGACGCGCTGGCAAAGAACGGCGAATGAGCGTCCTTGTCGTCAAGGCCGGAATGTTGACGAGCGTGCAGGATCTCGGTCGGATCGGCATGGCTGCGTTAGGAGTCGGAAGCAGTGGTCCAATGGATAGGACGCTGTTCCGGCTTGCCCAGGCCTTGGCAGGAAACGAAGCTCGCAGTGCCGCGCTCGAGATCACAATCACTGGCCCCATTTTACGATTCAGCGCTCACTGTCGAGTCGCTCTGACCGGCGACTTTGAGAGGCCAAAGATCGATGGCGTCGCAGTGGGCTGCTGGCGTCCGCTGACCATAGAATCCGGCGCAGAACTGAATTGCGGGCCCTTGCGCACTGGCGTTCGTGGCTACCTGGCAATCGCCGGCGGTGTCGGGGTTGCGCCGGTCTTGGGCAGTCGCGCCGCTGACCTCGGTGCCGGCATCGGTCCGAACAAAGGTCGGGCATTGCAGTCGGGTGATGTCCTGCCGACTGCGCCGACGCCACAATTTTCTTTATCCCGAGACAACTGGTCGCTCGATCCTGCCCCGTGGTTCGACGCCGATGCATCGCAGCCCATCCATTGCTTCGCAGGACGAGGTCGCGATGCGCTGGATACCGAATCGATCAATGCGCTGGAGCGCGAAGAATTCAGCATTGGAGTCGACAGCAATCGCGTCGGCATTCGACTTGATGGACCGGCGCTGCGATTGCGCCAACCATTGGAACTCATCAGCGAACCGCTCAACTTCGGCACCGTCCAGCTACCACCCGGCGGTCAACCGATTGCTTTGATGGCCGAGCACCCGACCATGGGTGGCTACCCGCGGATCGCACAGATCGCCGCGGTTGACCTTGGTCGGTTTGCCCAGCGTCGTACCGGCGAGCGCGTGCGATTTGCGTGGTTGAGCGTGGAGCAAGCACAAGCGCGCTATCTTGCTCAGCAACGCGAACTTGCCACCCTGATTCGTGCCATCGGTGAACGTCCATGAAGAATCGTATTGACCTTAACTGCGACCTCGGCGAAGCGTTCGGCGCGTGGCGCATGGGCGACGACGACAATGCGATGCAACACGTCAGCTCGGCCAATATCGCCTGCGGTTTCCATGCCGGCGATCCAGTGACGATGCGCGCGACGGTGGCTGCAGCCGTGCGATACGGGGTCGCGATTGGCGCGCATGCGTCCCTGCCCGACCTGCAGGGCTTTGGTCGTCGTGAGATGCAGGTCAGCGCGGCTGAAGTCCACGCGATGGTGCTCTACCAGGTGGGCGCGCTGTCAGGCTTCGCGACCGCAGCCGGCGCAAGACTCACCCATGTCAAGCCGCATGGCGCGCTCTACAACATGTCGGCGCGCGATCCGGTGATCGCCGATGCGATTGCGGAAGCGGTCGCCGACTTCGATTCAACTCTCATTCTGGTTGGTCTGTCGGGCAGCGAGTCGATCAAGGCCGCCAAACGACGCGACTTACGTGTGGCACACGAAGTATTTGCGGACCGTCGTTATCGTGCCGACGGCAGTTTGATGCCGCGTTCGAGAGCGGGCGCAGTGATCGGCGACACCGAGCAGGCGGTCTCACAAGCACTCGACCTCGCAACGCGCGGTGAAGTCGTCGCCGACGACGGCAGCCTGATCAAGCTCGCGGTAGACACTTTGTGCCTGCACGGTGATCGCGAAGATGCTGCGGAATTCGCGCGGCGCTTGCGGCTGGCTCTGGATGCGGCGTCTGTAGAAGTCATCGCTCTTGGACGATGACCGCCACTGCGATCGTTGAATACCTGTTGATGCGTTAGTCTCGCTCATCGCCGAAACAAGAGATTACATGGCAATCGCAGATTTGTACCCGCTACTGGGCGTCGTTGCGGTCGTGCTTGGATTCGCCCTGCGCTTCAATCCGGTGTTGGTCGTGGTCCTTGCGGGGCTGGTCAGTTCCTTTGCGGCTGGACTCAGCATCGGAGACATGCTCGCCTTGCTCGGCAGCGCCTTCGTCAGCAATCGCGCGCTGCTGCTTTTCGTACTCACCTTGCCGACCATCGGCCTGCTCGAACATTTCGGCTTACGCGAGCGTGCGTCGAGCTGGATCGCCAGTTTTCACGGCCTGACCTTCGCGCGTTTCCAGATCGCCTATCTTGGCATCCGTCAGGTTTCCAGCATGATGGGTCTGACCCATGTCGCCGGCCACGCCCAGACCGTGCGCCCATTGGTTGCGCCGATGAGTGTTGCCGCCGCCGAACGCAGCATCGGCAAGCTCGATGACGAGGCGCTGGAAAAAGTCCGCGCCAGCGCCGCAGCAACTGACAACATTGGTCTGTTCTTCGGTGAGGATGTGTTCGTCGCCATCGGCGCCGTGCTGCTGATCCAGGGATTTTACGCACGTAACGGCATCGTGCTGGAACCATTGACGATTGCGTTATGGGCCTTGCCTACGGCCATTGCCGCTTTCGTCATCCACGCAATTCGTATCAATCTGCTGCAATCGTCGTTGCGCAAGCAACTCGCCCAGCGCATCCAGCAACGGGAACACGATGCTCAAGCTTGAGTATCTCTACTGGTTGGTCGGCGCCTTCCTGCTGGCGACGGCGTTTTTCAACCTGCGCGCGCGCAGGTGGCCGCTGGTCGGTTTCTGGACTTTGCTCGCGCTGCCCTTCATATTCGGCGAAGCCATGCTCGCAGCCGAAAAAAATGGTGTGCGCTGGCCAGTGCAGGCGATGGGCGCCGCCGTCGTCCTGCTTGGCGTCATGGCGACGCGGATACGCATGGGTGGACATGCGGAAACCCATGGCGAAGTGGAACGGCGCGTCACGTCGGCGGAAATACTCGGCAATCGACTGTTCACTCCCGCACTCGGAATTCCGGCTCTGACCTTGCTGCTGTTCCTTGCCGGATACTGGCTGAAACCCGGCGGCGTCAGCCTGTTCGAGGACAAGGCCATCACCCTGAGTTCGCTCGGCGTAGCTAGCGTGCTGACCCTGTTCATGGCGATGCGAACTACACGCGCATCATTCGCCGTCGGCGTGCGTGAAGGCAGTCGACTGCTCGATTCGATCAGTTGGGCGGTGTTGCTTCCAATGCTATTGGCAACCTTGGGTGCAGTTTTCGCTGCGACCGGTGTTGGCGACGCCATCGCCATGCTGACCACCCAGGCGATTCCGGTCGACAACCGCATGGTGGTGTTGCTGGCGTTTGCATTCGGCATGGTCTTATTCACCGTCATCATGGGCAACGCATTCGCCGCCTTCCCGGTGATGATGGCCGGCATCGGCCTGCCCCTGCTGATCCTTCAGCACCACGCGCACCCCGCGGAGCTTGGTGCGCTCGGCATGCTGACCGGCTATTGCGGAACGCTGCTGACGCCGATGGCGGCGAACTTCAACATCGTGCCCGCCGTGCTGCTGGAACTTCGCAGCCAGTATGCGGTGATCGTGTCACAGATTCCGACGGCACTTTGCTTGTTGGTCGTCAATATCGTGTTGATGGCGCTACTGGTGTTTCGATGAAATCTGACAAGGTCATCCTGCTCACTGGCTTCGAGCCATTCGGTGGCGAAACCGTCAATCCTTCGGAGTGCATCGTCGAGGCGCTCGACGGCGTGGAGATCGAGGGTCACCGCATCGTCGGGCGCGTGATGCCAGTCGCCTTTGCGCCTTGCGAGTGCCTGATCGCGGAATGGATCAATGAGCTCGACCCCGTGCTGGTCATCGGACTGGGGCAAGCGGGCGGGCGCGCCGAGATGTCCCTTGAACGCATCGCCATAAACCTTATCGACGCACGCATTTGCGATAACGAGGGCAGCCAACCGATCGATGTCCCCGTGAAGGCAGGCGCAGCGGCAGGCCTGTTCGCCAGACTGCCGCTGAAACGCATTCTTTTGGCCTTGCGCGATGCCGGCATTCCCGCTGCCATTTCACACTCGGCGGGCACCTACGTGTGCAACCAAGTGTTTTTTCTGACCGCGTCGTGCCTCGCCAATTCGGCCAGCCAAGGACGCGGTGGCTTCATCCATGTGCCATGGCTACCCGAGCAGGGAGTGAATCATCCGGGACAACCAACCATGGCGTTGGCGATAATGATCGAAGGTGTTCGCTTGGTAGTACGGACCAGCCTCGCCCACGACGGTGACATCGCACTGGCGGCTGGCAGCACTCACTGAAGTCCGGTACGTAGCGAAAATCTGTAGCCAGACTTCTTCTCGTCCGACGTGTCATCGGACTTGTCGTCTGACCCGTCGCCTTTCTTTGACGTGTCTTCCAGCTTTGGATCATCGCCGTGGCCACCGCAGCCCGCGCCAGCGCTTTCCTCGGCCGTCACCTCCAACACCATTTCGCGGGTCGCCTTGTACGGTAATTTCACCATTATCGGAGCGCGTCGCGGAAGATGACTGCAAACCCGTGCAACGCAGCTGCGCCGCGGGGAGTGTTCGCGACAATCAGTTTACGGGCTCAGCTTCGGTCGCTGGCTCTGCGGCCTTGGCTGGCTCAGCCATGGGCTCGGCTTGCGCTGCCGGTGCGGGCTGTGCGGCTGCCTCGACGATCGGCTCGGCCATAGGTTTGATCAGGCTATTGCCATCGTCGTCAACAGCACTGATCTCCAAGTGACGCGCAATCGAGCTGATCGAATTGAGCTGCTCAGGCGTCGCCTTGTCAGCACGCTTGAGGATGATCGTCTTCAGCCCTTGCGAATCACGCAGGTCACCCATGTAGCCATACAACTGCGCCTTGGGCATAGATGAATACTCGTTGACCTTGAAGTGGTCATTTTTCACCGGGTAGACGATGATCTTGCCATCACGCACGTCCTTGGCGGCGAATGCCGGTGCCACCGACACGGCCAGAAGACTGGCGACTACGATTTTGATCAGGGCTGATTTGACAACGGATGTCATGGCGATGTCCTGTTATTTGGCGGGGGCGGAACTGGTACGAATCTCAGAAATGCCTTCCTTGTCCTTTATGAAGGCGCGGAAGCCAAGCTCATGCGACAAGCGGGCGATCGTGGAGATGTAGGAATCGGTGACGCGCTGCTTCTCGCCACGTTGCAACAGCACGGTCGCGAGCGGCTGCGCCTGGTCCTTGCGATAACGCATCGCGTCCTTGAGATCGACGGAAGTCATTGGCACGTCGTTGTATTCGTACTGGCCATCCTTGGCAGCGGTAATGGTGACGTCGAACGAAGTGGGGATATCAGCACTGCTCAATTCCTCGCCAGGTCGGGTCTGCTTGAAACAGCCGCCGAGCAGCAATGCTGCGATGAACAAGGCGATCAACGATCCGCGAGGGCGAAACTTAGCAAACATCGGGCGACTCCATGGTTGCGCTGCAAAACACTTGGGCAGCATGTTCAGGTACGTGGAAGTGTAACGCCGCGCTGGCCTTGGTACTTGCCGCCACGGTCGCGGTAACTGGTCTCGCACTCCTCGTCGGACTCGAAAAACAGCATCTGGGCAACGCCTTCATTGGCGTAGACGCGCGCCGGCAGCGTGGTGGTGTTGGAAAATTCCAATGTGACGTGGCCTTCCCACTCCGGTTCCAGCGGTGTCACGTTGACGATGATTCCGCAGCGTGCGTAGGTCGACTTGCCAAGGCAGACCACCAATGTGCTGCGCGGTATCCGGAAGTATTCGACCGTGCGTGCCAACGCGAATGAATTTGGCGGGATGATGCAGACATCGGCCTGAACATCGACAAAGCTGAGCGGGTCGAAGTTCTTGGGGTCGACAATTGTTGAATTTATGTTGGTGAACACCTTGAATTCGTTGGAACATCGCACGTCATAGCCATAGCTTGAGGTTCCATACGACACCAGCCGCCGCCCGGACGGATCGGTCTTGATCTGACCGGCCTCGAATGGCTCGATCATGGCGTGCTCGGTCGCCATGCGGCGGATCCATTTGTCGTTCTTGATGCTCATGCAATAACGGTCCGGTCAATTTTCACGATGTTGCAAGCGTAGCGACGGCGTAGCCGACGGTCACTCCACCACCAGGTTGGGCAGCGACATCGCCTTGTTGCGCGGCCGTTGCGACAAGCGCCCCGCCGCATTGCGAGCGATTTCGCGATAGCGCAAGGCAATTTCCGATTGCGGCAGCGCGGCGACTATCGGCGTGCCGCTGTCGGCGTGTCGGCGCACTTCGATGTCCAGCGGCAACCGGCCCAGCAAGGGCACATGATACTGGTCGGCCATGGCCTGGCCGCCACCGCTGCCAAAAATTGCTTCCTCGTGGCCGCAGTTCGAACAGACATGGCTGGCCATGTTCTCGACGATGCCGAGCACCGGAATATTGACCTTCTCGAACATGCGCAGCGCCTTGCGCGCGTCGAGCAGCGAAATATCCTGCGGCGTGGTGACGATGATCGCGCCGGTAACCGGAATCTTCTGGGCCAGAGTCAGCTGGATGTCGCCCGTTCCCGGCGGCAGGTCGAGGATCAGGTAATCCAGATCCTCCCAGATCGATTCGTTCAACAACTGCTGCAATGCCTGGGTCGCCATCGGACCGCGCCAGATCATTGGCGTGTCTTCTTCGACCAGCAAGCCAATCGACATCATCTGCAAACCATGCGCCCGATGCGGAATGATGCGCTTGCCATCGGGTGACTCCGGCTTGCCGGACACGCCCAACATCCGCGGCTGGCTCGGGCCGTAGATATCGCCATCGAGTATGCCGACGCTGGCGCCTTCCGCCTGCAATGCCAAGGCGAGATTTGCAGCGACAGTTGACTTTCCCACACCGCCCTTGCCGGAACCGATCGCGATGATGTTCTTAACACCCGCCAACGGTTTCAGGCTTTCCTGCACCTGATGACGCTGCACGTTGCAGCGAATGCCGACGCTAGCGTGGGCGATAGCTGGATCGGCTTGCAGCGTCGACTGCATCTTTGCGGCAAGTTCGACTGGCCATAGCAAAGCCGGGTAACCAAGGCACACATCCAGCGACACGTTGTCGCCATCGACGCCAACTCCGCGCACGCTGCCACCACTGACCACATCGACGCCGGTGTGCGGGTCGATGATGGTTGCGAGGAGTGCTTTGACGGATTCAGCAGTAACGACGGTCATTGCGGGGCTTTCGATGGAGTAGCCCTACATTGTAACGACGCCCACTGTCATTTCTGTTCGCGTTCGAGAGGAAAGATTTTCGCATGCAATAATTTGAGGCTGGGTGTGGATGCTTTGAAGAAGTCCGCACAGGCGTCACCGATCTGTCTGCCCACAGATCAAGGCGCGTTCGCGAAGACAGCGTGGCCGTTTGCTGAGGCGGCGAAACGCGGAGCTGCGGGCAGACAGATCAGCCCCAGCGTGTTGATTTCAGA
>JAYUYW010000006.1:0-3149 GCA_043752325.1 Rhodanobacteraceae bacterium
CCAGTGCCTTCGACGTTGACGATGGCCAGGTTGTCGGCCAGCGACAGACCCTTGACGGGCGACGCATCAGTTGCGCCAACGTTGTCAATGCGTGTGCCGGGGCGTGTCGGCTGGAACGTGTTGCGAATATAGACCGGCAGTCCCAGCGCGAGCGCCGGCAGCATGGTTTGCGGATGGATCACCTTGGCGCCGAAATAGGCGAGTTCAAAGGCTTCCTCGTAGCTCATCGACGCCAGCGCAACCGCCTCGGGAACGAGTCGCGGATCGGCGCTGAGCACGCCGTCGACATCGGTCCAGATATGCAGTTCGCGTGCGCCGTGCAAAGCGGCGAAAATCGCGGCGGAATAATCACTGCCATTGCGACCCAGCGTGCTGGCATGGCCATCGCCATCGCTGGCGATAAAGCCGGTGATGACCACGCGTGTCGACCCATTTGCTCGTTGCCAGATGGCCAACCTCTCCATGCTTCGGGGCCAATCGACATCGACGCCAAGTTCGGCATGACGCACCACCAGCACCTCGCGTGCGTCCAGCCACGCGCAAGGTTCGCCATCGCCGGCGAGGTGTGCGGCGAGCAGACGCGACGACCAAACTTCGCCACAGCCCTGGATCAGGTCGATGGCTTGCGGCGCGGCAAGGCCGATCACACTGAGCGCATGCAGCACGTCGGCGAGGTCGGAGAAATTACCCCTCAACCAGGCGTGCGTATCGGTTTGGTCCGCGCCGAGCAGATCGGTGGCCGTGGCCAGGTGGCGATCAAGCAAGGCCTGCCATTGCGCACGCCATTCCGGCGCTCGCGTTGTCGCCGAATCTGAGACGGCGAGCAGCGCATCGGTGACGCCGTGCATCGCCGAAACTACGATGATCTGCCGGGCATCTGCACGATCGCGAAGAATCGCGGCAACCAACCGAAAGCGCTCGGCATTGGCCAGCGAGGAACCACCAAACTTGTGGACCACGCCGTCGTTTGCCAGCGCAACACCATATTGCGTGCGTAGTTCGGCGAGGGTTCTGGACAGGTTGGCGAGCGGGCTCATCGCGCTTCCGTTTGAGGCGGCTTCACAGTCGAAACGTTGCTGCGGCGGGGTTTATAGGCATGTTGCAGTGCATGATGGCAGTGGAACCGAACGCCGTTGGCACTGTCAAGCCGTGTCGGCGGCGATTGATTGGACGCGGGAAGAACTCAACCACCCGCTCTGAGACGCCGGTCGACGGTTCCTTCCCACTAGGCTCTCGCGAGCACCTAGGCAAGACGTGCCGGCGTGATCAAACTACCGTCGGAACGACATCGAGGCCTTCAATGACGACGGGGAATGTTCCGAGCTGCCAATCTGATGCGGCAAACCATGCGAGCCGCGCGCAGGCATGACGCGGCTGGCATTCCGAATTTTTACAACGCTCGGTTTTTGTATCGCGTGGACGTTTGGATCGGCATCCAGCGAGTCCGTACTGGACCTGGATTGCTCGACGCCGCAACAAGCGGTGTCGATTCCCGCCGATGCATCGTTGACGATTCGCTCGGGCGCCAAGCAGCCGCTGTTTCTCCTCATCGACGAACGCGGCGACACGCTGACGGCGAAAACGACTGACGATGCATCGGTGTCGCATGTGCCGGTTCCCTACCGCTACGCTTTGCATCTCGCGCGCCTCGCGCCGGGACAAGCCCTGCAACTGCAAAGGGCGACGCCATCGAAGCGAGCAGCCGCGGCCCAGCTCAGCGTGGATTGCTCGACCGTTGCGGGCGCGGTGCGTCATCGCGACTGGTTGTCCGCCGTCGCAGCAACGACCAAATCGCTCAACGGCTTTTTGTCAGACAAACAAGTCGATCCGCTGCTGGAGTCGATCAATCGGCTCGCAGCGAAAGCGGAGAATGCGTTTGACGCGGGCTTGGCCGTCCATATCCGCGCACATATTCTATTGCTCGGCAGCCGCAGCGCCGACTCGGTGCTTGTATTTGAGGCCGCCGCAAAGGCGTGGCGGCTGGCCGGCGACGAGGCGCGGGAACGCGTCGCTTTGGTCGCGGAAGTCGAGGATCTGCACCGGCTGGCGCGTCATGCCGATGCGCTCGCCTTGGTCGACAATGTCGCCGCGAGCCTTCCCGACCGCGACTACTTCGCCGCGCGTTTGCGCCTGTCGCGCTGCCTGACCTTGCATTACATGGGCCGCAGGCCCGAAGCCGTGCGTTGTTTCGGCGCGGGAGTCACCGAGATGGAACAGCTCGACGAAATTCCTGATCTGGTCAGTGCGTTGCAGGACATGGCCGATGTGAGTCGCTACCTCGGCGACCTGGCTGGCGCACGCAAGCTCGCACTGCGTGCGTTGCAGCTGTCGACCCTGCCGCAGATGGAAATCCAGCGCGGGAGCATCCATCGCACGCTTGCAGATATAGCGGTGGCGCAAGGCGATATCGCGACAACGATCACGGAGTTCGATCTGGCCTTGAACGAATTCGTAGCGTCCGGCTCACAGCGCTGGCAGGCGAACGTGCTGCTGCAGACTGCTCAGCTCTATGCTGACCTTGGTGCGCTGGACGAGGCGGCGGACATGGTTGCCGCCGCGCTGGGTCGATTGTCCGAGCGCGACGCGCCGGCTCGCGTGGCGGCGGCGCGCGTGGTACGCGCCGATATCGACGCGCGGCGCGGCCGTATCGATGCCGCGCGTCGCGGGCTCACCGACGCGTTGCTCACCTATCGCAGCCTGGCGATACCGGTAGATCTGGATTCGGCGCGGCTGGCGCAGGCGCGACTTGCCCTGCACAGCGGCGATATCGATAGCGCTGCCGAGTGGGTCGGAACGCGCGATCGACAGCAACAACTCCATGCCATCGACTGGCGACTGCTGGCCGCGCGAATCGATGCGGCGCAGGGCAACTGCGCGGCGGCCGCCAGCGCATTGCAAAAACTCGACGGCAAGCTACAAACGATCGAGAACGAAGTTGAGCGCGTGACCGCCAGCGCCGACTGCATGGCGAAGGATGGCAAGTTCGATGCCGCACAAGCGCGCCTGTTTGCGACCGCAAAGCGGATCGCATCGTTGGCGCAGCAAATCGACAGTCCGTTGCTGCGGCAGATGCTGGTCGGAACTATCGCGCCACTGCGACGCAGCGCGTTCCGACTGGCGGCGGGTTCGGGATCTTCGAAGGCGCACTC
>JAYUYW010000007.1:0-7999 GCA_043752325.1 Rhodanobacteraceae bacterium
TTTTCGGCTAGCGCCAACATGGCATCAAGCTCATCGCGCCGAAACGCGTGGCCTTCGGCAGTGCCCTGCATTTCGATAAAGCCGCCACCATCGTTCATCACGACGTTCATGTCGGTGTCGCAGTTCGAATCCTCGGCGTAGTCGAGGTCAAGGACCGGCACGCCCTGATAGATACCAACCGAAACTGCAGCGATGGCGCCATGCACCGGATCGCGCTTGATCGCGCCGCGCCTTTGCACGGTAGCGATCGCATCTACGAGTGCAACGTAAGCGCCGGTTATTGCGGCAGTGCGGGTGCCGCCATCCGCTTGCAGTACATCGCAATCGAGCGTGATGGTGCGTTCGCCGAGCGCCACGCGATCAACGCAGGCACGCAGGCTGCGACCGATCAGCCGCTGGATTTCCATCGTGCGTCCGCCCTGGGCACCGCGCGCCGCTTCGCGCTGTGAGCGCGTGTGGGTAGCGCGCGGCAGCATGCCGTATTCGGCAGTGATCCAGCCTTCGCCCTTGCCGCGCAGGAAACCCGGCACCTTGTCCTCAACGCTGGCCGTGCACAGCACTTTCGTTTCGCCAAAGCTGACCAGAACCGAACCTTCGGCGTGGCGCGTGTAATGACGTTCAATGCTGATGGCGCGGAGTTGATCGGGCTGGCGGCCCGATGGTCGGCTGATGCTCATGCGGATGGTTACCTTGAATAGGTCGGCCAGTTTACATGGCGCCACCGCGACAGCTTTTTACAGAGGCAGCGATATCTCGGCGATGCAGCCGCTGAGGTCTTCGCGGTCAAGCAGGGCGAGAGTGCCTCCGTGGCCTTCGATGATCTGCCGCGCCAGCACCAGACCAATGCCGGAACCGCCCGGCTTGGTCGTGAAGAACGGCACGAATAGATTTTCGCTGGACGGCCGGCCGAGACCGTCGTCGATCACTTGTACGCGCAACCAATCGCCTTGGCGACTCCAGCCCAGGCAAACGCCGCCGTCGGTTTCCAGCGATGCTTCGGCCGCGTTGCGAACGAGGTTGATCAAGGCCTGTTCGATCTGGTCTGCGTCGATATCCAGTCGCAATGCAGGCCCGCTCTTGATCGTTATTGGAACGCGATCCTCAAGCAGGGCAACACGCTGGATGACGTCCTCGAAGGCGACCTCGCGCAGTTGCGGCGCGGGAAGGCGGGCCAGTGAGGTGTAGCGCGCCATGAAGCGCGCCAGTGCTTCCGAACGATCACCGATCACCTGCAAACCACCACCAACATCGTCGCGCCAGTCGGCCGGAAGCGGGTCGTGATCGAGCAGGCTACGCAGCGTCGCCGACATGGAACGGATCGGCGTCAACGAATTGTTGAGCTCATGGCCGAGCACGCGCAGTAATCGCTGCCAAGCCAGTCGTTCCTCCTCGCGCAGGGCACGGCTGAGATCGCTGATGACGATGAGATCGTGCGGCCGTCCATCTTCGCGAAAGCGCGCATGGCGAATTTCCCAACGACCACTCGCACCGGGGAAACTGCGTTCGACCAGACTGGTCAGCGGCACGTCGATGTATTCGGCGAGTCCGAGCTCGCTGGCGCTGCGTCGGTCGAGATCGGCCCGGTTCGCGCCGAGCAGTCGTTCGCCTGCGACGTTGGCCAGCTTCAGCGAACCACTATCGTCGAAAGCGAACACGGAGATATCCAGCGTAGCGATGACCTTCGCCAGCAGCGCGCTTTTTTCTTCGACGGCCAGGCGTTGGTTACGCAAAGTGTTCGCCAGCGCGTTGATTTCCCAGACCACTTCACCGACCGCATCGTGCCGTTGCGCGCGCGAACCGCGCAAGCTGTAGTCGCCTTCGCGCAACGCTTCAAGCAGGTTGGAAAGTGTTTGCAATGGATAGATCGCGCGGCGGCGCACTTCCAGTATCAACACCAGGGTCACCACGAATACGCCCAGCCAGATCGCGATGGCCGTCTGCGACGGCAGCAGCAAGCCGAGTGCGACGGCCAAGCCAATCAGTCCGGGTAACGTCGCCAGCAATGTGCCGAGGAACGTGCGGGTCTGGTAGCGCCAGCGGAAAACGGGTGGGGGCACGGACTTGCTCGAAAGGGGAGGATGCGCGAACGGTTTAGCGCAGGCGCTACGGAATGCCGTATTTTTCCATTCGTCGATACAAGGCCGGTCGGCTTAGGCCAAGCAGGACCGCGGCGCGCTGGATGTTACCGCCAGTAGTCTGCAAGGCATCGCGAACCAGTTGTTCCTCGGCTGCGCCGATGGTGCCAACGACGGTCGATGTTGATGGATCGCTGCTTGCAGCGTTGGTTTCAGCGGCCAAGCCTTGCCCCGGCTTCAATGCCAATGCTTCGCCGTCAATCTGATCGCTCGCTGTCATCAGCACGGCGCGCTCGATTGCATGAGACAGCTCGCGAACGTTGCCAGGCCATTGGTAGCTGGCCAGCGCGTTGAGCGCCGACGCGGAGAAGCGCAAAGCATCGCGGTGATAGCGTCGACCAAATCGATCCAGAAACGCTTTTGCCAACAGCGGAATGTCTTCGCCGCGTTCGCGCAACGGCGGTAAGTGCAGTTCCACCGTGTTGAGTCGGAACAGCAGATCCTTGCGGAACAATCCGCGCTCGACATCCGCAACCAGATTTGCGTTGGTCGCGGAGATGATGCGCACGTCCACGGTCAATGTGCGCGACGAACCGACCCGTTCCAGCTCGCCGTCTTCAAGAACGCGCAGCAACTTGGGTTGTTGCGCGATGGGAATGTTTGCGATCTCGTCGAGGAACAGGCTGCCACCATCGGCCAGTTCGAAGCGGCCTATACGGTCAGACTTCGCATCGGTGAAGGCACCGCGCACGTGGCCGAACATCTCCGCCTCGAACACGCTTTCCGGAATGCCGCCCATGTTGACCTTGACCAGGGTCTGCTTCGCGCGTCGCGAGCGAGCATGCAAGCGTGTCGCGATCACGCCCTTGCCCGTGCCGTTCTCGCCGAGAATCAACACGTTCGCATCGGTGGGTGCGACGCGGTCAAGTTGATCCAGCAAGCGCCGCATCGGTGCTGATTCGGCAATGAAGTTGTCGTCACTGTTGCCACGCAGGATTTCATTCTCGCGACGCAATTTTTCCGTTTCACCACGCGACTGCGCCAGCGCCAACTGGTTGCGCAGCACTCCAAGCAGGCGCTGGTTGTCCCACGGCTTCTCGATGAAGTCGTTGGCACCTGCGCGCATCGCCTGTACGACCAGGTCGATGCTGCCCCAGGCCGTCATCGCGACAATCGGCAAGGCCGGATCGAGCTTGCGAAGCGCCGCGATCAGCTCCAGTCCTTCCTTGCCCGACGTGGTATCGCGGCTGTAGTTGAGATCCATCAAAACCAGCGCCGGGTGGTCGCTGGCAAACAATTGCATTGCAACTTCCGGACTTTGTGCCGGCAGCGTCGGGATGCCCTCGCCTTTCAGCAACAGGCGCAACGCTTCCAACACGTCAGGCTGGTCGTCGGCAATTAGAATGGGCGGGCGGGTCATTGCCATGGATTGAATAACTGGATGTCGATATCGGAAAAATCCTTGGTGTTGCGCGTTACGAGCACCAATTCGTGCTCCTGCGCGGTGGCTGCCAGCAAAGAATCTATCAGTGGCAGGGTTCGTCCCTTGCGTTTCGCGACGCCGAGCATTCGTCCCCACCGACCTGCAATGCGTGCGTCGATGTCGAGCGTTCGTGATTGGAACAACGGCGCCACAGTGTCGTGCAGCCAGCGCGAGAGCTCGCGCGATTTTCGGTTGCTTCGCAGTTGACTGATGCCCTGTTCGATTTCGCCCAGGGTCACGACACTGAGATACAGGCTTTCCGGTGCGGTCGCGTCCAGCCACGAAAGAACTTCGACAGATGCCTTGACGCGCGTCGACTCGGAAATGACACAAGTGTCGAGCAAGTAGCCACGCATCAATCGAAATCCACGTCACGACCCGTTTCGCGCGAGCGCTCAATGACGAGGTCAACTTTCGGTGCGCTTTCCCATAACGCCGTTCCGAGTGGCGACTGGTTTTTCTGGAGTCGACGCAAGTCGCTAATTGACACTACGGCCACCTCATCCTTGCCGCGCACGGTGATGATCTGCGGACCCTTTGCCTTGGCCGCCTTCACCACTTCGCTCAAGCGATTCTTCGCTTCCTGCAGTTGCCAATTCACGTTCGATTGTCCATCTAGCCGGTCTGGCTAGATGATACACCGGGCTTATCCAGCCAGCCGTCGAACAGCTTCACCACGCGCTGCGCCTCGTTGCCGTATTCGTTGTTGTGAGTGACCTGCACGATGGTCATACCGTCTCGGTGCAGTTCGTGCAGCAGGTCCATGATCACCCGCGCCTGGTTGGAATGCAGCGCACCGGTGGGTTCGTCGGCCAGAAGCAATCGCGGCTTGGTGATAACCGCACGAGCGACCGCAACCAGTTGCTGCTGGCCACCGGAAAGCTGGTTGGGATACAGATCCTTCTTGCCGACAATCTGAAAACGATCCAGTAAATCAGCAACGCGCGCGGCACGTTCCTTTGCCGGCACGTCGCGATATTGCAAGGGCAGGTCGAGGTTCTCCCAGACCTTGAGATCGTCGATCAGGTGGTAGTGCTGGAAGATGAAACCGATCTTCTCGCGTTGCAGGTCCCGGCGCTGGCGCGAGTTGAGTTTTTCGACGGCAATGTCATCGAACACATAGCTGCCTTCGAATTCGGAATCCATCAGCCCCAGGGCGTTGAGCAGCGAACTTTTGCCCGCGCCGGATGGGCCCATCACGCTGATGAACTCGCCCTGGGCGATGTCGAGGTTGATGTTGCGCAGTACCCAGGTCCGGCCACCAGCCAGCGGGTACGATTTCTGGATGTTTTCTAGTTTGATCATGGAGTCATTTTTCTTGTGCGTGGTGAATCTGGATGGTTGGGTCACTACTCGTGACGCAGCGCTTCAATGGGCGAAACTCGCGACGCACGTCGCGCCGGCAGCCAACACGCAATGACGGCGACTAGCAGCACGACAGCGAGCGCAGCGATCCAACTGGGTGCATCGCTGAATTGGATTTGATAGAGGCGATCACTCAGCAGGCGCGCCAATGGGACGCCGACGATGAGACCCAGCACGCCACCAATCACGACCAGGAACGCGCCCTGCCGCAAAACCAGGTTGCGCACGCGTGCAGGTGTCGCGCCGATGGCAAGCCGCACGCCAAGCTCGGTGGTTCGCCGACGAATCGAAAAACTCAGTACGGCCGCAAGCCCTATGCTGGCCTGCAGCAGGGTGGCGAGGCCGAATCCGGCAATGGATTCGAGCAAGGCCGTTCGCGGTGCGAGGGTCTTGGCAATGCTGTCCGCCAGTGACTGATTGAACAGGATCACCGTGCCGGGCTGGATGCGAAGAATACTTTGCCGGACCGTTTCGGCGAGGTGGCGTGGGTCGCCTGACGTGTGGGTCAGCAGAAAGGCGACGGGAATCGGGGCTTCCACGGGCTCATAGACGACGGGCAAGGTATCTGATTCATCCAGCGCCTCGTGCTTGATTGTGTGAACGACACCGATGATCCGCGCCTTGCGGTAGATATCTTCGCCTTCGGTCACTTCGACGAACGATTGCAGCGGATCGACATCTTGCAGGTAGCGCTGCTGGTAGGCCCCATCGACGATAACCGGCGGGGAATCGCCAAAATCCGAAGTCGCGAAATCACGCCCAGACCGCAAGCCGATGCCCAGCGTCGCGAAGTAACCGGGGCTGACAACGCGTGAACGTGCGTTCTGAGTTTCCGCTACGCCAGGCACGCGTATCGTCGCGACCATTTCGCTACCGCCGAATGGCGGTGCGTCTGCATACGCGACGCGATCCACGCCAGGCAGATTCGCGACGCCCTCCAGAATCTGGTCCATCAATGCGCGCAAACGCTCGCGATCGGTTTCTGGCGTGAATTTCGCGTTGTCGACACTGACACCAAGCGGGTCGATCATCGTCATCAACACGCCCTGATCGTTGAACCCGCGTTCGTTCGAAATCAGGTTGGTTGCGCTACGCAACAACAAGGCAGTAACACCCAGCAACACCGTCGTCAGCATGACTTGGCCGACCAGCAGCGCGGGCCGAAGTCGGCCCATGCCGGCAGCGCCGCGAACTGTGAGTTCCTGCCGACGTTGCGCGCTCCATGCGACGAACAGAACAGTCGCCACGATCAAGACTGTCGCGACGAAACCGCCAATGATGGCGGCGGGTCCAAAAGATGTGCCTTGTGGCAGGCCGTCGGGCAGCAATCCGCGATCGGCGATCAGTCGCAAGCCGATGGGAGTGACCAGCAAGCCGAGCAGCAATCCGATTGCGGCGGGCGGCAACACATCGGAAGCCACGTTCCAGGCGATGGAACGCTCGCTGGCACCCACCGCGCGGCGAATGCCGAATTCGCGGCGGCGCATCAATAGCTGATCGAGATTGAGATTGATCAGGTTGGCAACGGCGACAACCAGCAGGATCAAGGCCGTTAGTTGCAGCAAGTCCAGCGCATGCTCATGTCCTGACGAATAGCGCTCGCGCCAAGGACGCACGCTTGCCTTTACGCCAGCGGATGCAACCAAATCGGCGAGCGGCCTGTCGTTGGCGATCAAGCTGGCGAGCCGTTCGCGCGCCTGTTCGATCGACGTGCCAGCCGCCACTCTGGCGACAACTTCGAGAGCGCCGAATGATCGGCTGTTGCCGTCATCGGTGTAAGGACGCCAGGCGTCAATCTGGGTATCGGGAAAAGCAAAGCCGGCTGGCATCACGCCAATCACGGTCAACTTTGTCTTTCCGAAATTGACCACGCGACCAATCACGTCCGGGTCAGCGTTGAAGCGCGAGCGCCATACGCGATCTGTGATCACAACGACATTGTCCGCGCCTTTCGTCGCGTCGCTTTCGACGACACTTCGGCCAATCGCTGGGACCGCTCCGAGCACATGCTCGAATCCCGGCGTCACCTGCGCCATACGCCAGCGCTGCCCGTTGGCGTCGACTCGCTCCGGTCCGTTCCCGATGAATCCGGCGACGCCGGCGAAGTACTCGCGATCCGCTGCCAAACCTTCGCGGATTCGTGCGTTCAAGCCGGCGACGAATCCAAACTTCCGCATGTCGCCACGCATTTCCAGCAAGGCATTGCCGTCGGCGTACGGCAACGCCTTCCATCGCAAGGCATGGATCGCCGAAAACGTACTCGCATTGATCGCCACGACGCTCGCCACGAGGATGATCACAACAACGGCAAACATTGGCGCGCGTTGGAACGAACGGAGCAACGAGCGAATGTTCATCTGGCGAGCTCCATCAAGGATTGCAGCCGAAGAAAGCTCACGCTCCAGATGACGATGGAATCGTCTCTCCGACAGTTGATGGTGAAGCCACTACTCATTGCGAAGCGCGACCATCGGATCGACACGCAACGCACGGCGCAACGGTATGGCGGCAGCCACAGCGACGGCGACAAGCAGGACGACCAAGGCGGACAAGTAAGCCAGTGGATCGACTGCCGCGCCTGGCATCAGGTTTTGCGCGAGCAACAACGAGAAAGCAGCGGCCAGTGGAACGCCAATGATCAGCCCTACGATGACCTGGCGTCCTGCCCGTCGCAGGATCAGCGCAAGTACGCTGCGTGCATCGGCGCCCAACGCACGACGCACACCGATTTCGGCTATGCGGCCGGCCACGTCGAATGCCAGTACGGCGTAGATGCCACTGATAGCAAGTACAAGTGCGAAGGCCGCGAAAATTCCAAACAGGCGCGTCAGCATCGTTTGCGGCCAGAACGTTTGCGCGCGCCAGTCATTCATGCTGCGCATCCAGTACACGGGCAGATCGCGGTCGATCGCGGCCACTGCCGCGCGGGTCGCTTCGAACAGCGCCGCCGACTGCGAGTCGGCTCGCACGGCGAAACTGACCGATAGCGCTGGATCCTGCGCGAGCGGACGAAAGACATTGTTCTCGCCGCCCCAGAGCGGCGAGCCCATCAGGTTGTCGGCGACCACGCCGACGA
>JAYUYW010000008.1:0-3128 GCA_043752325.1 Rhodanobacteraceae bacterium
ATCGGTATCGACGCCACCGAGGGTTACTTCGGCGGTGCGATAACCTTCAGTTCCGCTGGCGACCACTGGCCACGCTTGCAGGACTGCGGCGGTATTTGCCAGTTCGCGTTCGTTATATTGGCGCATCGGCTTGCTGTCCAGCCATGTTTCGCAAAGGCGCTGCGAGAAGCGTCTCGGCATCACGTCGCCGAGTACGGTTTTCAGTTCCGCCGCTGCGCGCTCGAGTTGCTGGGTCCGAAGCCATTCCAGCGCATCGTGACTGGGTAGCAAGTTGAGACGCAGTTCATCGCCGGGTTGCCAGTACGACGAGATTTGCAGGATTGCCGGGCCGCTGATGCCGCGATGAGTCACCAGCATCTGGTTGCTGAAGCTGGTGCCGTTGCACTGTGCTTCGATAGGCAAGGCGACGCCCGACAAGCCTTCCATGCGCTCTTGGTGCTTGCCACTCAAGGTCAGGGGCACCAAGCCGGCGCGGGTTGGCAACACGCTGTGACCGAACTGTCGTGCAAGTTCGTAGCCGAATCCGCTGGCACCCATGCTTGGGATCGACAGGCCACCGCTGGCGATGACGAGCGATCCTGCGCCGACTGTTCCTTGCGATGTGCGCAGAAGGAACACGTCGCCATCACGTTTGACGGATTCGATATGGCACTCAATTTCCACCTGCACGTTCGCGCAATTCGCTTCGTCGAGCAACATGCACACGATCTGTTTCGATGATTCGTCGCAGAACAACTGGCCCAGTTCCTTCTCGTGCCAGGCGATGCCGTGGCGATCAACCAGGTCGATGAAATCCTGCGGCGTGTATCGGGCCAATGCAGACTTGCAAAAGTGCGGATTTGCCGACAGAAACTGTGCCGGCGTCGTTCCCGTGTTAGTGAAGTTGCAACGGCCACCGCCGGACATCAGGATTTTCTTGCCGACCTTGTTGGCATGGTCGATTACCAGCACGCGACGACCGCGCTGGCCTGCCGTGATTGCGCACATCAGGCCCGCAGCGCCGGCGCCGACGACAATGACGTCCCACTCTTTCTGCACCGATCAGCGTTCCGCAGTCAGACGCCACTGCGGCTCGATCTCGACCGAATGGCTGTCATCCATCAACTGCACGTGGCGATCCTGGATGATGCAGTTGAGACGCATGCTGCGCCCGAGCAGGGCAGGCAATGCCGCGACCTGATCGGCGGGAATGTCGATCACGCTGACGTTGTTCAAGCGATCCAGAGCGCCGCCGATCTTGTCCCACCAGATGTCGCTTGCGTTGCCGTGGTGGTTGACGACGACGACATGCTCGGCGCGGCCACACGCTTTTCGGATTTTCGATTCATCGGGCTGGCCCAGCTCAATCCACAGCGCGATGACGCCAGTGAATTCCTTGCGCCAAAGTGCCGGGTCACTATCGCTGGACAGACCCTTGCCGAATTCCAGGTAATCGTCGGCGAACAGGGCGAAGGTGAGCAGGCGCACCATCAAGCGTTCGTCCGTTTCCGACGGATGTTTGGCAAGCGTAAGCACATGGGTAGCGTAGTAGTTGCGATCCATGTCGCTGATCTGAAGCTCGACTTTATGGATGGTCGCGTTAGGCGCCATGTGCGGCTCGTGGAGAAAACGGGTTGGCATTGTATGGTCTGGCGCGTGGACGTAGCCTTTTTACCTCGTCATTCCTGCCTTCGCAGGAATGACGGAGGGAGGAGTTAGCTTCACACTTGGCGGCATTCCCTGGATCAAATTCTCCATGCCGAATTCACCAACCCGTCCACCCGCCATCAACGGCGTCAACGCCAGCACGGTGTTGCTGTTGGCGGGCCCATGGCCGACCTTGCTGGATGCGCTGTGCGCTCGCTTTCCGTATCTGACGCGTATGCGCTGGGAAGACCGATTCGCGCGAGGGCGAGTGCTGGACACCACGGGCAACGGGCTTGCATCCGACACTCCGCACGTCGGCGAAATGATTGTCCACTACTACCGTGAAGTATTCGACGAGCCGGCGATTCCATTCGAGGAAACCATCGTCCATGCCGACGCCGAAATCGTCATCGCAGAAAAGCCACACTTCCTGCCGGTGACGCCGGCGGGGCGGCATGTCGAGGAAACCTTGCTGGCGCGACTGATTCGGCGCTACGACGAACCGAATCTGGCACCCATGCATCGCATCGATGCGGGGACGGCGGGCTTGGTGATGTTCTCGCGCAACCCGGCGACGCGTGCGTCATATCAGGCCCTGTTTCGCGAGCACCGCATCGTCAAAACATACGAAGCAGTCGCTCGACCGCTTCAACAACAATCGTTCCCGCTGATTCGACACAGCCGTATCGTGCCCGGCGAGCCGTTCTACCGGATGCGGGAAACCGGCGGGGAGCCGAACGCGGAAACGCGCATCGATGTGATGGAGCGCGGCGAGCACTGGTGGCGCTATCGCTTGATGCCGGTAACCGGACGCCAGCATCAACTGCGCGTGCAAATGGCGGGGCTCGGCGCGCCGTTGCGCAATGACGAAATCTATCCGGTCGTAGATCGACGTGAAGCAGGCGACTACGCGCGACCCTTGCAGTTGCTGGCGAAATTGCTGGAGTTCGTCGATCCGCTCACCAGTGAACGACGTCGCTTTACATCCTCACGATCACTGATTGCGCTGGAAGGCGGCTGAGCCGATCATTTTTCCAGCATGATCGCCCAACTCTCCATGCCTTCGATGCGGCTACAGAAGATCTTGAAGGTCACCAGCATTGGAACGGCGATCAACAGCCCGAGGATGCCCCACAACCAACCCCAGATCATCAGCCAAAGGATGATCGCTAGCGGGTTCAGATTGATCGTCTTGCCAAGTGTCAGCGGTGTCAGCACCTGGCCTTCCATCAGGTGCAGGAACAGGTACCCTGCTGCCGGCAACATCGCGGAACCCAAGCTGGGAAACTGCGACAGGCCGACCATGCATAAAAGGGCCGCAGTCAGTAGCGGACCAACATACGGCGCAAGATTCAACAACGCGGCAACTGCGCCCCAGAGCCAAGGCTCGTTGACGCCGAGCATCCAAAGGTAAGCTGTCGTCGCGAGCCCGAGCACGATGCTGGTGGCGCAGATCGTCAACACGTAGCGCGACACATCACTCTGGATCGAACGCACGATGT
>JAYUYW010000009.1:0-7965 GCA_043752325.1 Rhodanobacteraceae bacterium
TTCGAGCGCACCAGCATGTCGGCGATTTCCAGCGCCTGCTCGCCCGTGTCGGGCTGCGAAACCAGCAGGTCATCGACGTTGACGCCCAGCTTTTCGGCATAGCTGGGGTCCAGCGCATGTTCGGCGTCGATAAACGCCGCCGTGCCACCGGCGCGTTGACACGAGGCAATCACCTGCAAGGTCAACGTTGTCTTGCCGGACGACTCCGGCCCGTAGATTTCCACGACACGACCACGCGGCAAACCGCCAATCCCGAGTGCGATATCCAGGCCCAGGGAGCCGGTCGAAACCGTTTCAATTGCTTCGATGGCCTTGTCGCCCATGCGCATCACTGCACCCTTTCCGAACTGCTTTTCGATCTGGGTCAGTGCCGAAGCGAGCGCCTTGCGCTTGTTGTCATCCATCGGGGAATCCTCGTTGATTGCGAATGCAGCGGAGTCTGCGGGCGAGCCATCTCAGCAACTGAGACGATCCGTTTGCGATGCGCAATTATCCCACAGCGCCCGAGGTCACCCGCCAGCGCGTTTTGCCACGTCAACGAGTAAGAATTTCGCGCATGCCAGCCAGCGCGGCAGCGACGCTCTGACGGCGCACCGCTTCGCGGTCGCCATCGAAATGGAACAACTTGGCACTAGTGTATCCACCGCGACGCTTCCAGCCGATCCAGACCGTGCCGACCGGCTTGCCTTCGGTTGCGCCGCCTGGCCCGGCGATGCCGGTGACCGCAACCGCTATTCCCGCACCGTAGCGAGCCAAGGCGCCGGAAACCATTTCAATACAGGTTTCCTGGCTGACTGCACCATGCACTTCGAGCGTGCTCGCTTGCACACCAAGCAGCGCTTCTTTTGCTTGGTAGCTATAGGCGACCACCCCGCATTCGAACCAGCCGGAGCAGCCGGCGATGTCAGTCAGCGTCTTGGCAATCCATCCGCCGGTGCACGATTCGGCGCAGACCACTGATGTGCGTCGCGAGATCAGCAGTTCCGCGACCGCGTTGGCCTGTTCGTTGAGAGCCGCATCACTGAGGAGTTCGTGGGAGTCGTGCATGGATCTTTCGAAGATCGTCCGTAGTGGCGGGTTCACATCGGCGCCCATGATCGCCGACAATCGCCGACTGCGCTCAACAGGAAACGCTCCGCATGATCACCCTGTTCATCATTGCCCTGACCGCCATCGTCTCGTACATGGGCTTCCAGAACCCGCGCCTGATCGACAAGTTGATCTTCTGGCCTCCAGCGATCAAGCAGGGCAAGCAGTATTACCGCTTCGTCAGCCACGGGCTGATCCATGCGGATTTCCAGCACCTGCTGTTCAATATGTTCACGCTGTATTTTTTTGGCCGTTACTTCGAGAGTTTCCTTTCGACCCGTGTCGGCGCGATCGGCTATCTGGTGTTCTACGCCCTCGCCATCGTGGTCGCCATCATTCCGACCTACTACAAGAACATCGACAACCGGGACTACCGCAGTCTCGGCGCATCGGGCGCGGTGTCGGCCGTGCTGTTCGCCTTCATTCTGCTGAACCCGTGGAGCCTGATCTTCGTTTTCTTCATCCCCTGCCCGGCCATCGTCTACGGCGTCGCCTACACGGCGTGGACGATCTGGGCTGAAAAGAAGAACAGCGACAACGTCAACCACAGCGCCCACCTGTGGGGCGCCGCCTACGGCATCATCGTGACGATCGCGATTGATCCGAGCTTGATTGGCAAGTTCGTCGAAAAGCTGCTCAACCCGCCGTTTTGAGTTCGACGCAAATTCAGAAACGTTCGCCGTTCAACTACGGCTCATTCGCCCCGAGCGTGCCGGTGACGGTTAGCGTACACGGGTAGCACGTTGCATCGTTGACGCTGATTCTGCCTACAACCAGTGTGCGGTCTTCAAGACTTGGCATCACGACCACTGGCAGTGGCCCAGAGTCCACGGCGCTGATGCACTGGCTGGCCGGCCCAAGGCCAGCACCGCACAGAAAAATGTCGGACCCCGATTGGGAGCTTGTGCTTACCCGAATTTGACGGATGTTCTGATTGCCTGCAGGAATGGGATGGATTGCCACCGGGCCAAACAGAGACATGCTGACGCTCGCGATTTGTGACATGAACTTCGTGCCACCGCAGGTCGAACCCTGCATTTGAACTGGGGATTTGAGATAACGGCTGCGTTTGGAAGCAGATCGAGGATGTCGCTGCTGTCGAAATCGTTCCAGAACAGTCCGCTGTCGTAAATGGTCACCTAATCAAGCACGATAGGACGGCCATCGAGCACGTAGCGGAAATTCAGAGAATCATCACCTAGGCCCAAGGAAACCCGATCAACACCGCCCCATGCCGCGTTGTCGAGATTGGTTAGGGTCTCTGTCGGAGGGCCACTCACGTCATCGCCCAGCCAATATTTCAGCGCGCCAGCCGACCCAGCGCCCATCGTCAGTTCAACGGTTACCCGCAACGGAAAAGCGGTCGCATCAAGCTGTGGGCCGAACATTACGCATTGGCCCGACGGTGCCCGGATCCAAGGGACCGCGATTTGCTCGTTCAAAGGCTGTCCGCTATACCCATTCTTCAACCCGACCGGGAAGATCATATTGGCGCGGCGGAGCTTCGCAACGCATGTCGCCGCCAAGGAGTACAACTCGGAACCATTGATGCATTGCTGGCCCAGCTTTGCATCCGGCACGAACTGACGCTGCTGACAACCGACCAGGATTTTCATCACGCTGCAAGTCATGTCCGTCTGTCGGTGTGGCCAAACAGATGGTCAGCCGATCCATTGTGATCAAGAGCAGACCGATTTTCCTTGGCGATATCATGTCGCCTGCACGAAACCGATCAGGGCATTCCCAAGCATGAGCAGTCGCTACAACGCCGCCGATATCGAGGTACTGTCAGGTCTGGACCCGGTCAAGCGCCGGCCCGGCATGTACACCGACACGTCGCGGCCCAATCACCTGGTCCAGGAAGTCGTCGACAACTCGGTCGACGAGGCGCTGGCCGGCTACGCCAACCTGATCGAGGTGATCGTGCACGCCGACGGTTCCGCATCAGTCACCGACAACGGACGCGGCATGCCGGTCGATATCCATCCCGAGGAAGGTATTCCGGGCGTCGAGCTGATCCTGACGCGCCTTCATGCAGGCGGAAAATTCTCGGATCGAAACTATCAATACTCCGGCGGCCTGCACGGCGTTGGCGTGTCGGTGGTGAATGCGTTGTCGAACAAGGTCGAGGTCCACATTCGTCGCGATGGCAATGTGCACCGGATGCAGTTTGCGAACGGCGATCGCGTGGGCGAACTGGAGATTGTCGACAGCGTCGGCAAGAAGAATACCGGCACCAGCGTTCGCTTCTGGCCCGATCCGAAATACTTCGACACGCCGAAGATATTGCTGACCAAACTCAAGCATGTGTTGCGCGCCAAGGCTGTGCTGTGCGCGGGCTTGCGCGTAAAACTGTTCGACGAGGCCAGTGGCGAGCGCGACGAGTGGTACTACGAAGATGGCCTGCGCGATTACCTGCGCAGCATGCTCGGCAAGGTCGAGTACTTGCCGAGTGACCTGTACATCGCCAGCCAGCAGCGCGAGAAAAGTGCAGTCGATTTCGCGGTGGCGTGGTTGCCGGAAGGCGAGCTGACCCAGGAAAGCTACGTCAACCTGATCCCGACCGCGCAGGGTGGCACCCACGTCAACGGTTTGCGTACTGGGCTGACCAACGCGTTGCGTGAGTTCTGCGACTTCCGCAACCTGCTGCCGCGAGGCGTGAAGCTGGCCCCGGAAGATGTCTGGGACCGGGTGAGTTTCGTGTTGTCGGCCAAGCTGACCGATCCCCAGTTTTCCGGGCAGACCAAAGAGCGCCTGTCATCGCGTGATGCGGCCGGATTCGTCGAAAGCGCGGCACACGATGGCTTCTCGCTTTACTTGAATCAGCACGTAGAACTAGGCGAGCGCATCGCACAGATTGCTATTGAACGTGCTTCCGCTCGGCTCAAGGCCGAGAAGCAAATCGTTCGAAAAAAGATCACGCAAGGCCCGGCACTTCCCGGCAAACTCGCCGATTGCGCGTCAAGTGATTTATCGCGGACCGAGCTGTTCCTGGTCGAAGGCGATTCCGCCGGCGGCAGCGCCAAGCAGGCGCGCGACAAGGATTTCCAAGCCATCCTGCCGCTGCGCGGAAAGATATTGAACACTTGGGAAGTGGATTCGGGTTCGGTGCTGGCGTCACAGGAAGTGCATGACCTCGCCGTCGCAATTGGCTGTGATCCCGGCAGTCCGAAACTGGATGGCTTGCGCTACGGCAAGGTTTGCATCCTTGCCGATGCGGATTCCGATGGTCTGCACATCGCCACGTTGCTCTGCGCGTTGTTCCAGAAACATTTCCCAGCGCTCGTTCGCGAGGGTCATGTGTACGTGGCGATGCCACCGCTATTCCGCGTTGACGTGGGCAAACAGGTGTTCTATTGCCTCGACGAATCCGAGCGCGACGCGACGATCGAGCGGATCGCTCGCGAGAAACTACGCGGCACCGTCACCGTTACTCGCTTCAAGGGCTTGGGCGAAATGAATCCCGGGCAGCTGCGCGAATCGACGATTCATCCCGACACGCGCCGGCTGGTTCAATTGACAGTCGGCCTGCCCGAGGATGGAGACGATGGCACCGGACAGTTGATGGACATGCTGCTGTCGAAAAAGCGTGCCAGTGACCGCAAGGCGTGGCTGGAAGAGAAAGGCGACCTCGCCCAGCTTGAAGTTTGAAGGGCGCGCCACGCGTTTCGTAGCCCGGCACGCGCAGCGCGCCGGGAACGTGGAGTGGTTCGTCTTCAAGTGCGATACAGTCCGGGCGCGCTTGCGCGTTCCGGTCTACGAGGAGCGCGTCACTAGGTGTCGACGCGTAGAGCAGCCACCTCGTCGGCATTCAAATGACGCCACTTTCCCCGCGGCAGCTCGCCAAGCGCGAGCGGGCCGATGGCGACGCGGATCAGGCGCACCACCTTGACATCGAACGCAGCAAGCAAGCGCCGTATCTGCCGGTTGCGGCCTTCGTCGAGGACAACCTCCAGCCAGGCATTGCGATTACCGCGACGCAGTTCCACGACGGCCTTCGCCGATAGCCGTTCACCGCAGTTATCGACGCCAAACACCAGCGCAACGAGCAATTCGGCACCAGGCAGGCGATCAATCTGCACGTGATAGCGCTTGTCGATCGCGGCGCTCGGCTCGGTGATGCCATTGGCCCATTGGGTGTCATTACTCAACAGCAGCAAACCTTCACTGGCACGATCCAGCCGTCCGACCGGACCAACCCATGGCAACCCTGCATCGCGCAGGAAGTCGTAGACGGTAGCCCTTCCCTGCTGGTCGCTGGCCGTGGTGACGATGCCGCGCGGCTTGTTGAGCATGACGTAGACCCGATCTGCCGACCCGACCGCCACGCCATCGACTTCGATGCGATCAACGCCGACGATCACCGGAGTCTCCGGGTCACGCTCGACGCGACCTTTCACTGCGACACGCCCCTCGTGTATCAAAGTCGCAGCATGCGTGCGCGAACAAACGCCCAGTTTCGAGAGCGCACGGGCGAGACCGTGGCGTGGCGCTGCATCCGATCCTCTATGCGCAGCCACGGCTCGGATTCCAATCGTCCGACGCAGGCATCAGCGCCGAAGCGGTGTGCAAGATGCAGCGAGCCTCGAACATCACGCGCAAGTTCGAGGCTCGCATGATCAAGGGCCGGTAAGGCGTTTACGGACGGCGCGCCAACTCCGGGTTGTCGCGCGTGACCGGCATCAAGTCCTTCTTCGATACACCCAGCCACAGCAGGATCGGGTTGGCGAAGAAGATCGACGACAGGATACCGATGAAAATTCCCATCAGCATGATCAAGCCAAAGCTCTCCAGCGTCGGGCCGCCGAAGAAGAACAAGGTACCGACCGCGAGGGCGGTAGTAACGCCAGTCATTATCGTGCGCGACATGGTCGAGTTGATCGAACGGTTGAGCACCTCTTCCGGATCGGCCTTGCGCGAGGATCGGAACAATTCGCGAACACGATCAAACACCACGATCTTGTCGTTGATCGAATAACCCACCACCGACAATACCGCCGCAAGCGCGGTGAGATCAAACTCGCGCCCGGTTAACGCAAACAAGCCGACCGTGATCAATGCATCGTGGATTTCGGATGCTACTGCGGCTACAGCAAATCGCCACTCGAATCGAATCCACAGGTAAACGGCGATGCCGATGATGACGAACACCACGGCGATCAGGCCGTCAGTTCGCAGTTCCTCGCCGACCTGCGGACCGACAAACACGCTGGGTTTCAAGGTGACGTCGGGGCGCCCCTTGCTGAGTGCCGCGTTGATGTTTTCCGACACCTTGTCGTGGCTGACCTTGTCTGACGCCGCATCGACGCCCTCCGTTGCTTCATCCTTTTCCGGCGTGATGCGGATGGCGTATTCCTGGGTACTTCCCAAGCTCTGCACGAGTGCCTTTGGCATGCCGCCGGCCGCAAGAGCGGCGCGCACTTCGGCTACGTCGATGGGTGTGTCGTACTGGACTTCGACCAGCACACCGCCGGTAAAGTCCAAGCCGTAGTCCAGGCCGCGCACGAAGATGGTAACTGCCGCCAGCACCATCAATACGCAGGAGACTGTCAGGCTGACCCTGCGCCAGCCCATGAAGTTGAAATTGGTATTGGGATTAAAGAGTTCCATCAGTATTTCCTGTGCGGTCGGCTCAAACCGAAACGTGCTTGAGGCGGCGACCGCTGTAGACCAGCGAAATCAGCGCACGGGTAATCGTCACCGAGGTAAACATCGATGTCAGGATGCCGATGGTCAGGGTGATCGCGAAACCGCGCAGCGGGCCGGAACCAAATGTCATCAGCCCAAGCGCGGCGATCAGATGGGTAAGGTTGGCATCGAAGATGGTTGCCCAGGCTTTTTCGTAGCCGCCACGAATGGCCGCCAATGGCGTGGAACCATTGCGAAGTTCCTCGCGGATGCGTTCGCAGATCAGCACGTTGGCGTCAATCGCCATACCCAGCGTCAACACGATGCCGGCGATGCCTGGCAAGGTGAGCGTGGCCTGGAAGAGGCTCAGGATTGCGATCAATAACACCAGGTTCAAGATCAATGCGACGTCGGCAATCAAGCCGAAGACCTTGTAGTAGAACGCGACGAACACGATGACCAGCACCAGAGCCAGGACGGTTGCGAACACGCCCTTCTGGATGTTGTCCTGGCCCTGGCTGGGGCCGATCACGCGCTCGGAAACTATATCGACTGGAGCTGCGAGCGAACCCGACCGCAGGAACAAGGCAAGGTCGGATGCTTCTTTGGCGCTTCCGATGCCGGTGGTCTGGAAGCGCTTGCCAAAGACGCCGTTAATGGAGGCATCGTTGATTACCTCTTCGGTGATCTTGGTCGAGCGCACTTCCTTGCCATCGACAATTTTCACTTCAGGCGTGCGCTCGATGTAGACCACACCCATGCGCTTGCCGACATTCTGGGTGGTGAAATCGAGCATCTTGCGACCGCCTGATTCATTCAAGACCACCGACACAGCCGGCGAGCCCGTTTGCGGATCAGGTGCGCTCGACGCATCGACCAGCTCGTCACCAGTCGCGATCACTTTTTTCTTCAGCACGATTGGGCTTCCATCGCGCATTTTGTAGAGACGACTGTCCGGCGCAACCTGACCGGTGCGCTCGGCTTCGATCGGATTGGCACTTTCGTCAACCGCGCGATATTCCAAGGTCGCCGTAGCACCCAGCTTGGTCTTCGCGTCGGCCGTGTCCTGCACGCCAGCCAGCTCAACGACAATTCGATTCAAGCCCTGCTGCACAATGATCGGCTCGGACACGCCGAGTGCATTGATGCGGTTGCGAAGCGTCGACACGTTCTGCTTAATCGTGTTCTGCGAAATCTTGGTGATTTCTTCCGGCTTGAGGTTCGCGACGAGGGTGTAGGCGTCGCCGA
>JAYUYW010000010.1:0-18455 GCA_043752325.1 Rhodanobacteraceae bacterium
TGCAGGATGCCGTACCCGCGCACGACGCGACCCTTCGCTGGATCGATGATGGCGCGATTGAGCGGATGCGCCAAGGTCGCGATGAATTCACGCGCCGAATCGCGCGACAACTGCGTGTCGCTGTCGAGCGTGATCACGTAGCGCACGTTCGACAACGCCCGTGTGTTGCCGATGACGCAGGAAAACGCCAAGCTGTCGCTGCTCAGAATGAAGTCGTTCAATGCCGCGAGCTTGCCTCGCTTGCGTTCGTAACCTATCCACGCGTTCTCGTGCGCGTTCCACAAACGCGGTCGATGGAACAGGAAAAACCGATCACGGGTTTCCGCGGCATGACGATCATTGAGACGATTGATCTCGGCGACTGCGAACCCGAGCAGATCATCATCGCCTGGCTGATGTTGTTCCGTCGCATCGAGAAAGTCGGTGACCAAAGCGAAATGCAAGTGTTCGTCGCGATTTGCCAGGAATCGAACTTCCAGCGCTTCGACCAGCGTTGCAATCGAGTCGCGGCTGGAGAGCATGGTGGGGACGGCAACAAGGCTGCGCGCACTGCTCGGCAATCCCTTCGAATAATCCAATCTCGGCAACTGGCGCGGCGATGCGAGCAGGGTAACCGCCCAGTTGATCAACCCAATCGCCAGTTCACTGAAAGTGATCAGTGCAAGCACAGCGATACTGCCGAGCATCAGGCGCGGATGAGTCGCCGTATTACCCAATTCCAGCCATACCTCGCGCAACATGCCGTTCGCGAACATCGCCGTGACCAGCGCGATCGCTCCGAGGTAAAGCGTGAGCGGCATCTTCGCCGCGAAGTGGCGTAACCAGCCCGAAATGCCGCGCCGCATGCCGGTGCGCCGAGCCAACTCAGCAAATCCATCATCGATCAGCCAGTAGCCGACATGCGCGCTGACGTGGATAGCGCCGTGCTGGTCGGCCGCGGACCGGGCCAGCTCCAACACCTGTTCCGCGACCTCGCCCTCGCCCACTTTACTATTGCGGGCGACGCGCTCGACAGCGTGTCGATAGCTGTCGCGCGTCGCGAAGTCAGCCAGGCCGTGGGTGCCGCCCGGATCGTTTTGCAAGCTGCGCTCGACCACGCTGAGCGTCTCGACAAACTCGCGCCAATCCGTCGTTGACAGGAAACGCAGGCTGCCAATGCTGTTACTGATTGACACCTGGTCGGCGGCTTGATGCCGAGTTTCGGTCTGTATCTTGCGCTCGATGGTCTGGCCCGATTCGCCGAGCCATTGTTCGATCCAGGTCAAAGGCAAGGCCAGCGTCGAGCTTTGGCCGGAAAGTCTGCGCGTCAATTCGGCGACAAACGGGCTGCTCAGCGGCGGCTCCGCCCGGGCCATGTCGGCGATAACCAGCACCACGTTTTTTGGATCGGTTGCCGCCGTCTCCACCATTCGGTCGGCCCAGTCTTCGGCCAAGTCGCGGTCACGGCGATCGACGATGATGCAACCGGCAACGCGGCGCAGGTTCTCGATCAAGGCCAGCCGCAGCATGATCGGGATCGCCCACAACTCGCCAAGTGCGAGCGGCGTTACCGCCTGATAAGCCGCGACAAAACGCGTCAGGCCTTCATCATCAACGCGGCCGTCGCCGTGCGAGATCGCCTCCAATGCGATGTCGTAGACGCGCGGCTGGCCAGCCGAACCCCCTTCGGCAAGTCGCGGCAGTTCACGGCTGTAACCCTTGGGCAAGTGACGACGAGCGATGCGTATCTGCTCGTCAATGACATAGAAATTATCGAGCAACCATTCACCCGCCGGGGTGATGCTGCGATTGGCGGCCGCTGCGGCAGCCAGGCTTTCACGTGCAAGTTCCAGAACACGCTGGTTGTCGGTCAACCGGCGCAGCAGTTGTTCGCTCAAGCGATTGGGTTGCAGGTGGTGGCTTTTCGCAAGGACAGCGCCGTGGCGCTCCATTTGCTCGGCGCTGAACAATTCCGCGCGCAGCGGCGATTCGACGCCTGCAGCGTGGCGTGTTTCTTCCTGCGTTGCGCCTTCCGCTCTGCGAGCTGCTGCCATCGTCACTCGATCCTCGTTGGAAAGCGCCGACAACTTGCTGCCGGCACCGGTCGATGAGTATGCAGGCCGTCCCGTTGCCAATGCCTGAAGGCCGAGTGGCTGGAGTACTTGCCGTCAGCGCGCTACCCTCACCGACATATGACGACCCAGCATTCGCACGACTTCGCTTTGCAACCCGACAACATCGAACGACTTGCCAACCTGGCCGGTGCGTTTGATAAGCATTTGCGCCAGATCGAATTGCGACTTGGCGTCGAGATCGCCAATCGGGGTAACGTGTTTCGTGTCAAGGGCGAGCCCCGTTCAGTCGAACGGGCGTCGCGTTTGCTGCACGAACTTTACGAGCGAACCGAATTCGAGGTACTCGATGCGCCGATGTTGAACCTTTACCTGCAGGAATCGGGCGTGGATGCCATTCTTGATTCCGAAGCAGCGGAAACGCCACAGGTTTCGGTTCGCGTCAAGCGCGGCACCATTCGTGGACGCGGCCCGAACCAGGCGCGCTACCTGCAAGCAATTGCTACCCACGACATCAATTTCGGCATCGGCCCGGCTGGTACCGGCAAGACCTATCTCGCGGTTGCGATGGCGGTGGATGCACTCAACGAAAACCGTACGCAGCGATTGATCCTGGTTCGGCCTGCCGTCGAAGCCGGTGAAAAGCTCGGCTTTCTGCCCGGCGACCTGACTCAGAAAGTCGACCCGTACCTGCGCCCGCTGTACGACGCGCTTTACGAAATGCTCGGCATCGAACGCGTCAGCAAGCTGATCGAGCGCAACGTGATCGAGATCGCGCCACTCGCCTACATGCGCGGCCGCACCTTGAACGATTCGTTCGTGATTCTCGACGAGGCGCAGAACACAACCACCGAACAGATGAAGATGTTCCTGACACGAATCGGTTTTGGGTCAATTGCCGTCGTCACTGGGGACATGACGCAGACCGATCTGCCCCGTCACATCAAGTCTGGTCTGCGCGACGGCATGGATGTGCTGCGCAACGTCGCCGGCATCAGCTTCACCTTTTTCGAAGCCAAAGACGTGGTGCGCCATCCGCTGGTGCAACGCATCGTGCAGGCGTACGAAGCACGTGACAAATCCACAGCGAACGACGACAAGGCAGGCACAACGTGACATCCGTCAAGGTCAATATGTTCTGGCATCGGCTGCGCAAGTGCGCAACGTTATCCGTCGCCACGGTATTCGCCATGCTGTCATCCATCGGTGCAGCGCAAAGCTACAGTGCGCCGGAAAGCGTCGAATACCATCCGCGCCTCAATCGGCATCTGGTCGGCAACACCAGCAGTGGTGGCAGCATCCAGGCTCGCGCAGCGGATGGAACCATCACGTTGTTCAGCGCCGCACCGGCTGCACCGTACGGCATTGAACTGCTGCGCGGCACCTTGTTCGTCCTCGACCAAGGCGCCGTAAAGGGTTACGACATCGATAGCGCAGCGCCGGTGATGAATCTGTCGCTGACCGGTGCCAGTTTTCTCAACGGCATAACTTCGAATGGCGTTGACACGCTCTACGTCAGCGACTTCAGCGGCAAGAAGATCTACACGGTCAATGTGGCAAACCTCGCCGCACCAACACAGAACACGCCGGTGGCGATGACGCAGACGCCGAACGGATTGGTGTTTGACCCGGTCGGCAATCGGGTACTGGTTGCCACATGGGGAACGGCTGCCAAAGTGATGAGCATGGATCCCGCCGGCGCGACGGCACCTGTCGATCTAATCAACACCACGCTCAACAACATCGATGGCATCACACTGGACTGCCGAGGTTCAATCATCGTCGCAGCGTGGAGTGGCTGCGGATCCGCTGGTGGCTGCCTGCGCCGCTTCGATGCGCCGTTTGCCCTCGGTTCGCCAGCGCAGGTCGTGGTCAACACGCTGTCCAATCCGGCCGATATCGACTACAGCCACTACAACGCCACGGTCGGCGTTCCGGAAAACAGCGCGAATCGCGTCACCTTGGTTCCCACCAATTGCGAAGCGTCGATCTTCGGCAGCGACTTCGAGCAATGATCAGCGGCGACGCGATCGTGCACCTGTCGTTGGCCGGAGGCGTGACGCGCGCCGGCATTCCGCAACGGGTGAGCTTCGAGCGCTGGGTACTCGCTGCAGCTACTGGCGTTCGACGGCTCGGCGCCAGTGAAGTATCCATTCGCATCGTCGGCAGCGAGGAAGGCCGTGAATTCAACCAGCGCTATCGGCAACGCGACTACGCCACCAACGTGTTGTCATTTCCGGCCGACCTGCCGCCTGAAATGAAGCTGCCGTTGATTGGCGACCTCGTCATCTGCGCACCGGTAATTGCCAGCGAGGCGCAGACGCAAGGCAAGCCTGTTCGCAATCACTATGCGCACATGACCGTCCACGGCGTGCTGCATTTGCTTGGCCACGATCATCAAACCAACGACGACGCCGCGCGAATGGAAGCGCTGGAAACCCGCATCCTGCGAACACTGGGTATCACCCATCCCTACGGCTGAACTGCCACGAAAGTGTGAGCGGGATCAATCATTCGAAATCAACGACTAGCGACGCCAGCAGCGCCAGCGATGTGAAGGCATATAGCGATGTCGCTCACCGCTGCTGAAGACAAGATCAAGCTTCGCTTGTCCTACTCCGGCTCCGTTCGAGACGACTCCATCCAACGTTGCTGTCAACGCATCGCCGCGCAATTCGCGCAAATCGATGATCGCGTTGTTTGATTCCACACCGCAGTCGTACGCACCCAGAGAACGCGTGACGATCGACGCCGCGCGGGCGAGTGCAATCGCCAGTGGGTCGTCGCCGAAGTAGGCATTGGCATCGCAGGCGACCGCGCGTGGAAAACGTCCGGCGCCCCACAGCCAAAGTCCATTCGCCGGCGCTGCTCCTCTCGCAACTCGGTTCTGATTGACCGGATGGTTGTGCAACAGCACCTGGATGTCGCTACCGAGGACGCGCCAGAACTTTCTTTCGCTGCCAAGTAACGCATGTAGACGCAGATCGTCACCCAAGGCGTCACCAGGATCGGCGAAATCCGGAATCGATATCGAGTCCGGACATTCCAGATACCAACGCGTCGACGTTGGAGCGTCGAAGGCGAGTCCGTGCTCCGCAAACAACTCGACAAGATCAGGCGTGAGTACCGCGATCTCCGAGGCCGACACTCCAAGTTCGCCGTGCGCGAACATGCGTGCAGTGCTCATATCGGCGCGCATCCATGCCGGGTCTGCGCGCAGCCACAGCTTGTCTCCTGCGTCGCCGACATCGAACTGACGGGTCAGCGCGGCTGCGGAAAATCGGCTATCGAACGCGAACACACTGCGTAACATCGCTTCATTGCCGGGCGCGGCATCGGGCAGTTGATCGCCACGGGCCAGCCAGCGGTCGAGCACGATCGAAGTCGCGTGGCGACGTTCGGGTAGCAGCAGTGTGATCATCGACAGCTCAACGCTCGTCGCGCCGGTCGACGAAGTTGAACGACGACTCAGTCTCCGTAGCTGACACCCACGATCTCGTAGTTGCGAGTGCCGTTGGGCGCGACGAATTCGAAACTGTCGCCTTCGCTCTTGCCGATCAGGTTGCGTGCGAACGGGGAACTCACCGCCAGCAGGCGTTGCTTGATGTCGGCTTCAAGATCACCAACGATCTGATAGCTGATCGCCTCGTCGGTGTTCTCGTCGACCAGGTCGACCTTGGCACCAAACACGATGCGCTTGCCGGCGTTGAGCTGGGATGGATCGATGAATTCGGCGTACGACAATGCGCCTTCGATCTGCTGGATGCGGCCTTCGATGAAACCCTGCATTTCACGCGCGGCGTGATACTCGGCATTCTCTTTCAGGTCACCATGGGCGCGCGCTTCGGCAATCGCAGCGATGATGTTGGGACGATCATTCGACTTCAATTTGTCCAGTTCCACACGCAAGCGGTCGGCGCCCTTCAGGGTCATCGGTGCGCGCCTGTTCTCTGCCATGGTGTTACTCCATCGATGCAACGACGTCGCCGATCTTTCGCGACAGCAAGAAAAAAGAAGTCCGCCGCGACTCGGTGTTCGCGGCGGAGCGATTCACTGGTGACGAACGGCTGTCAGCTTAACGACTGGCCAGCTCACCGTGCAATTCCTGCAGGCTGTTTACATCACCCGCGCCGCGAAAGTCTAGTGAATGCAGCAGGGCCGCAGCACCGGCCAGCGTCGTTGAATAAGTGACGCGCTGCTGCAGGGCTTCACGGCGGATCGAAAACGAATCGGCAATCGCCTGCTTGCCCTCGGTGGTGTTGACGATGAACACGATCTCGCCATTCTTGATGCTGTCGACAATGTGCGGGCGACCTTCCTGCACCTTGTTGATCGGATCACAGACTACGTCGTTTTCGGCCAGGTAACGGCAGGTGCCGCGCGTGGCGATTAAAGTGAAGCCGCGCGCGATCAGGTCGCGAGCGACCGGCAACAAGCGCGCCTTGTCGTTGTCGCGTACCGACAGGAACACCTTGCCGACCGGTGGGGCGTTGATTCCGGCGGCCTCATGTGCGCGCGCAAAGGCTGCGCCAAACGTACGGCCGACACCCATGACTTCGCCGGTCGATCGCATCTCCGGCCCAAGGATGGGATCGACGTTCTGGAACTTCAGGAACGGGAAGATCGCTTCCTTGACCGAGTAGTAATCCGGCACGACTTCAGTGGTTGCGCCTTGCTCGGCCAGCGTCTGCCCGACCATGCAACGCGCGGCGATCTTGGCCAGCGCAACGCCAGTCGCCTTGGATACGAACGGCACGGTGCGCGATGCACGCGGATTCACTTCGAGCACGAAGATATTGTCGCCCTGCACGGCGAACTGGGTGTTCATCAGCCCGACGACCTTCAGCTCGCGCGCCATCGCGGCGACTTCCACACGCAGCCGATCCTGGATTTCTCTGGACAGCGAGTACGGCGGCAGCGAACACGATGAATCACCGGAATGCACGCCGGCCTCTTCGATATGTTCCATCAAACCGCCGATCAAAACGTTACCTTCACGGTCGGCGATGATGTCGACGTCGACTTCGATGGCGTGATCGAGGAATCGGTCGAGCAATACCGGTGACGTTTCGGAAACGCGTACCGCCTCGCGGATGTAGCGCGACAGGTCTGCGTCGTCATGCACCACTTCCATGGCGCGACCGCCAAGCACGTAACTCGGCCGTACCACCATCGGATAGCCAATCTCGCTGGCCAGCGCCAATGCTTGCTCGGGATTGCGCGCCGTGCGGTTCGGCGGCTGTCTCAGGCCAAGTTTGTCGATCATCTGTTGAAAGCGTTCGCGGTCTTCGGCAAGGTCAATCGAATCGGGAGAAGTGCCGATGATCGGCACGCCGTTGGCTTCCAGCGCACGCGCAAGCTTCAGCGGCGTCTGACCGCCGTATTGCACGATCACGCCCTTGGGCTTTTCGATCTCAATGATCTCAAGCACGTCTTCCAGCGTGACCGGTTCAAAATAGAGCCGATCCGACGTGTCGTAGTCCGTTGACACCGTTTCCGGATTGCAGTTGATCATGATCGTTTCGTAACCATCCTCACGAAGCGCGAGTGCGGCGTGGACACAGCAATAGTCGAACTCGATTCCTTGGCCGATGCGGTTTGGACCGCCTCCGAGCACAACGATCTTGTCTCGCGACGTTGGAAGCGATTCGCACTCTTCCTCGTATGTCGAATACAGGTAAGCCGTGGTCGTTGCGAATTCCGCCGCACAAGAGTCCACGCGCTTGTAGACAGGCCGCACGCCGAATGCATGGCGAAATGCGCGTACCGCGTTCTCGTCGGTATCGAGCAATTCGGCGAGGCGCGAATCGGAAAAACCCTTGCGCTTCATTCGTCGCAGCTTGTCTGCATCGAGATTGGACAGGCCCTGGCCGCGCACCGATGCTTCCGCGTTGACCAAGTCTTCGATCTGGGCCAAAAACCAAGGATCGATCCAGGTCAGCTCATGAATTTCCTTCGCGCTGAAACCGGCACGAAAGCCGTCAGCAACGTGCAGGATTCGCTGTGGGCCGGCTTCCTTCAGTTCGCGTCGCAGATGTGAGCGAGCGTCGCTGCCTTGATAACTTTCGTGCACTGGCGAAAGGCCATTCCAGCCCATTTCCATGCCTCGCAGGGCTTTCTGCAACGACTCCTGAAAGGTGCGCCCGAATGCCATCACTTCGCCAACCGACTTCATCTGCGTGGTCAATCGGGAGTCGGCGCTCGGGAATTTTTCGAAAGCAAATCGCGGAATCTTGGTGACGATGTAGTCGATCGACGGTTCGAACGATGCCGGGGTGAGACCACCGGTGATCTCGTTGCGCAGTTCATCCAGCGTGTAACCGACCGCCAGCTTCGCGGCGACCTTGGCAATCGGAAATCCAGTCGCCTTGGACGCCAGCGCCGACGAACGCGACACCCGTGGATTCATCTCGATAACCACGACGCGGCCATCGGCAGGATTGATGCCGAACTGCACGTTGGAGCCGCCGGTATCGACACCGATCTTGCGCAACACAGCTAGCGATGCGTCGCGCAGGCGCTGGTATTCCTTGTCGGTCAATGTCTGCGCAGGCGCGACCGTGATCGAGTCGCCGGTGTGCACACCCATGGCGTCGAAGTTCTCGATCGAGCAGACGATGATGCAGTTGTCCGCCGTGTCACGGACCACCTCCATCTCGAACTCTTTCCAACCGAGCACGGATTCCTCGACCAGTACTTCGTGAGTGGGCGAAAGCTCCAGCCCGCGCTTGATGATTTCCTCGAATTCTTCGCGGTTGTAGGCAATGCCGCCACCGGATCCACCGAGCGTGAAGCTGGGACGGATGACGGTGGGATAGCCCACCTCCGCTTGCGCCGACACAGCGTCGTCGAAGTTGCGCACGATGCGCGCCTTCGGACAGTCGAGCCCGATCTCGCCCATGGCAACGCGGAACAGTTCGCGATCTTCGGCCATGCGAATCGCATCGCGCTTTGCGCCAATCAGTTCGACGCCGTATTTTTCCAGCACGCCATGGTCGGCTAGATCGAGCGCACAGTTGAGAGCGGTCTGGCCGCCCATCGTCGGCAGCAACGCATCGGGCTTTTCCTTTGCGATAATTTTCTCGACCGTCTGCCAGTTGATCGGCTCGATGTAGACCACGTCGGCACTGGCTGGATCGGTCATGATCGTTGCCGGGTTCGAATTGACCAACACGACGCGATAGCCTTCTTCCTTGAGTGCCTTGCAGGCCTGCGCGCCGGAGTAGTCGAACTCGCAGGCCTGGCCAATCACGATCGGCCCGGCGCCGATGATCAGGATGGTCTTGAGGTCGCTACGCTTGGGCATGTCGTTCCTGCGGTTGTGCCGCGCGTGATCGGGTCACGGTTGGTGTGGTGTCAGATTCGCGGATGAGTTCAAGCAACCGCGCTGCGGCGTTGCCCGCCCTTGTGTCGATCGATCAAGTCAATGAAACGGTCGAACAGGCAGGCGACATCGGCCGGACCGGGGCTCGCTTCAGGGTGGCCCTGAAAACCGAACGCCGGTGCGTCGTCGAGCGCGATGCCTTGCAGGGTACCGTCGAACAGCGAGCGATGCGTCGCCTTCACGTTCGCGGGCAGGCTAGTCTCGTCGATAGCGAAGCCGTGGTTCTGGCTGGAAATCATCACTCGTCCGCTGGCGGTGTCGATCACCGGATGATTGGCACCGTGGTGCCCAAATTTCATCTTGGTCGAGCGCGCACCGGCAGCAATGCCGAGAATCTGGTGGCCAAGACAAATACCAAACAGCGGCACTTTCGCTAGCAGGAATTCGCGCGTCGCATTGATCGCGTAATCGCAGGCCGCCGGGTCGCCGGGACCATTCGATAGAAAGACGCCATCGGGATTCATCGCCATCACATCGGCCGCGCTGGTTTGAGCCGGAACCAGCGTCACGTCGCAACCGCGATCCACCAGCATGCGCAGGATGTTGCGCTTGGTGCCGAAGTCGTAGGCGACCACGCGGAAGCGCGACGACGCCGAAGTGGACGCCGAAGTGAATGCGTTACTGTCGAGATCGAAACTGCCCTCAGTCCATGGCTGTATCTCGCGAATCGAAACGACTTTCGCCAGATCCAAGCCTTCCAGACTCGCGCATCCGCGAGCTTGCGCAAGCGCTGCGTCCGCAGTGGCATTTTCGCCAGCCATGATGCAACCGTTCTGCGCGCCCGATTCACGCAGAATACGAGTGAGGCGACGCGTATCGATATCGGTAATTGCGACGACTCTGTTGCGCGTCAGATAGCTGCCGAGGTCTTCCTCGCTACGCCAGCTGCTGGCGAGCAACGGCAGGTCGCGAATCACGAGGCCGGCGGCATGCACGCGATCAGACTCCGCGTCGGCCGCGTTGCAACCGGTGTTGCCAATGTGGGGATGGGTCAGCGTCACAATCTGCCGTGCGTAGGACGGATCGGTGAGAATCTCCTGATAGCCGGTCATTGCCGTGTTGAACACGACTTCGGCGGCGCTGCTGCCGTCGGCGCCAATGGCGCAGCCATGGAAAACATTGCCGTCAGCAAGGGCAAGGATGGCAGGTCGAGTCATGCGGGCACCGTATCCGTATCGAGGGAATCGCTACGCTCCGGACCACGGCGCGCGCTGTCGAATCGGACCGAGTGCCGCAAGTCCGGGGGGCGCCACGGGGGAGCGCGACATTGTACGCGGAATCGGCTAGCCGATGAATCGGCTTGCGACGCTACGGCTCGAAATTCGCGTTGCTTGATGACGCGTAAAACGCGGAGCGCTAGGCAGCGAGCCGATTCAGAGCCTTTTCGAGTCGATCCAGCCCGTCGTCGACATCGTCGCCCGGAATATTCAGCGCAGGTACGAAACGCAGCACGTCTGGGCCGGCCTGAAGCAACAACAGGCCCTCGTCCGCAGCGCAATCGAGCAGTTCTGTCGCGCGACCCGCTAATGCCGGAGTCAGCACGGCACCCATCATCAGGCCACGACCACGCACCTCGCTGAAGACGCCCAGCGCATTGCCGATCCGTTCCAGACCAAGTTGCAGATGCAAACCCTGCGTAGAGACATGGTTGAGCAAATCGTCCGACGACAACTTGCGCAGCGCAACGCGAGCGACAGCGGCAGCAAGCGGATTGCCGCCAAACGTGCTGCCATGCGATCCGAATTGCAGCGTGTCGGCTGCCCTGTCGCCGACCAGCATCGCGCCAATCGGAAAGCCACAGCCCAATCCTTTGGCAACGGTCATCACGTCAGGTTGCACGCCGTCCCATTCGTGGGCCCACAGCTTTCCGGTACGACCGACGCCGCATTGGATTTCGTCGAATACCAACAACGCGCCACGGCGGTCGCAGCGGTCGCGCAATGCTGCAAGAAAACCATCGGCCACCGGTAGAACGCCACCTTCACCCTGAATTGGCTCGACGATCACGGCGGCAACGCTGTCATCGAACGCCGCATCGAGCGCTTCGAGATCGTTGAAGGCGCAATGGCGAAAGCCGCCCGGCAACGGCTCGAAGCCTTGCTGATACTTCGGCTGCGCAGTCGCGGTGACGGCCGCCAATGTGCGGCCGTGGAAAGAGCCAGTGAACGTAAGAATCACGCGCCGTTCCGGCGGCTTGCCCTGCGCATCGGCCCAACGCCGCACCAGCTTGATTGTTGCTTCGATCGCTTCGCTTCCGGAATTGCAGAAGAACACGCGCTTTGCAAAAGCACTGGCGGCCACCAGCTCTTCGGCAAGTCGCAACGGCGGCTCGCTGTAGAACGCATTGCTGGTGTGCCAGAGCTTGCTCGCCTGTTCGTGCAAGGCGGCGAGAATGTCCGGATCGCCGTGACCGAGCGCGCTGACCGCGATGCCAGCAGCGAAATCCATGTATTCGCGACCGTCGCTGTCCCAGACCCGCGAGCCCTTGCCATGATCGAGAATGCGTTCGCGCTGGCGATAAATCGGGACTAGGAAGTCGCGACCCATTTGGATAAGTTCGGCGCTGTCGGCGTGCAGTTTGCTGGTCATGGTTGTGGCAAAAAACAGATGGATATCCACATTATCCCAGCACGAACGCTGCCCGCGCCCGGAATCAAGGCGCGCTGATCGGACAGACGGCACGCTCGACCGTGTTCGCACGCAGTGGAGGTTCGATCGATGCGCCGATCCCAACCTGCGCCGAAGTGATCGCACCGGCGATAGCGGGCTCAATGAAGGCGTTGAGAATCGCGCATCCGGTTCGCGTATAGCTGACGATGGTTGCAATTGGCGTCGCCAGGTCGTCGCTGTAAACGCCGTCGAGTCCGTCCAGGCGCATCAGGTAATCAAGGTCGTACCGGGTGACGATGGCGCTGAGCGTCAAAGTGCATGAGCCCGGGAAGCCACTTATGTTGTACATGATCGGAATCGGAATATTGTCGACCGTACCCGGCGCCGTGAATGCACCGGTAGTGAAGTCGCCGGTGAACGCAGCGGAGTGGATCGTCACCGGACAGCCTGGCACGCCCGTGCCGCAACCATTGGCCGTGTTGCACGCGGTGTATGTCGCACCGCCGCTGGTGCCCGATTGCGGCGGCAGGCAACTCATGCCGCCTTCGATGCTATTGCCCATCGCGGTAAGGAACACAGGCTTTGTTACCGCTGTTGCGAAGCAAATTTCAAAGCCGTTGTGGCTAACGAGATCCGCGGCTCCCGCGCCAACCGAAGCAAGACCGGCCATGCCGGCGACAACGAAACGCGACAGCTTCGACATGACAATCCCCTGATTGGCTCTCGGAATGAATCGGTGGTGCGACAAAGTATGGATCAATCCAGGAAGTAATCGGGCAGCGGCCATTTCGACGGGTCGATGGCGTACTGGTCGAAGTCGGTGACGCCTGCCTCGCGCAGTACATCCTCGTCGATCAGGAACTCGCCGCTGCGTTGCGAGGATGGCGCGCTGATGATGGCGTGGGCCGCATCGGCTACGATCTCCGGAGTACGGCAGCGATCAACCGGCACGCCTTCGATCATGTTCAGCGCTTCAGTGCGGATTACCGTTTTCGGCCAGAGCGCGTTGACGGCTATTCGATCACCACGAAACTCCTCAGCCATGCCGAGCACGCACAGGCTCATGCCGTATTTGGCAATCGTGTAGGCCACGTGCGGCGCGAACCATTTCGGCGCCAGGTTGATCGGCGGCGACACCATCAGGATGTGCGGGTTGTCGGATTTTTTCAGGTGCGGCAGGCAGGCTTGCGAGACCAGGAAGGTGCCGCGCGTGTTGACCTGATGCATAAGGTCGTAGCGCTTCATCGGCGTGTTCGCCGTACCCTGCAGCCAGATGGCGCTGGCGTTGTTGACCACGATATCGATACCACCAAAATGTTCGGCCGCCTGCGCAACGGCTGCGTACACATCAGTCTCGTTGCGAATATCGAGCTTGAGGGCCAGCGCCTTGCCGCCAGCACGTTGCACTTCGGCAGCGGCGGTATGGATAGTGCCCGGCAATTTGGGGTTGGCCACATCGCTTTTCGCAGCGATCACGATGTTCGCGCCGTCACGCGCAGCACGCAACGCAATAGACAGGCCAATGCCGCGCGATGCGCCGCTGATGAAGAGCGTCTTGCCTTGCAGGCTTGCCATGTGGTGCCTCCCTTTGGGATCGTTGCGGTTTTTCAGTCGCGCTGGAAACGCGGCAGATAGTGCATCAACTGGTCCAGTCTTTGCAGCGGATCGTCGATCTGCAGCAGCAATTGGCGCTCTGCATTGACGAGTGGAAAGGCCTCGGCGAGGCGGAAGCCAACCCAACTCGCGTCGTCGTAGCGCTCGCGATCAATTGTTCCAATTTCGCTGCCGACATGCTCGTGGATGCGTTCCAGGATGGTCGCCAGCAACACGTATTCGGCAGGCAATTTCAACAGCGGATCGGTCGCATGCCAATTCACGTCACCGACCAGCAGAAGGTCGGGCCGGGCGTGAGCGGACTCGATGCGAAAGCGACGTCGCCCCTCGACGCGAATGCCGAGCAGACCATCTTCGCGGCTGAAGAAATCGACGATGCGCGCTTCAGTGCCGACGCCGGCTGGCATCGGCTGCTTGCCGGATTCGCCGTCTTCAATCAGCAAGGTGATGCCAAAACCGCGATCCTCGCGCGTGCAATCGCGAACCAGATCGAGATAGCGCGGCTCGAAGATACGTAGTTCGAGCTGACCGCCCGGGAACACCACCATTGGCAACGGGAACAACGGCAGTTCGACGCTGCCCGGCGTTTCGGCGCTCATTGAAGTGCCGCCAGCAATTCGACGAAGCGGTGCGGCGCAGCCTCGAAGCCGCCGTTCGACATGAAGACGACATGGTCGCCAGGCTGCACCATCGCACCGATTTTCTCGATCAACGTGTTGACGGTCGACGCCGTCGAGCCGCGCCCGGCCAGCGCGGCCGTGACCGCCTGTGCATCCCAGGCCAGTTCCGCTCGATGCAGGAACACCACCCCATCCGCATCGGCCAACGATGGTGCGAGTGTTTGGGAATGCGCGCCCATACGCATTGAATTGGAACGCGGTTCCATCGCGACCAGAATGCGCGCCTTTCCGACGCTTGCGCGCAAGCCAGCCAGCGTCGTTGCGATCGCGGTCGGGTGATGGGCGAAATCGTCGTAGACACAAATGCCGTTCAACTCCCCAACCAGTTGCATGCGTCGCGCAACGCTCTGGAACTCACTCAGTGCCGGCAAAACACTCGCCAAATCGACGCCAATCGCGTTTGCAGCAGCAATGGCGGCGAGTGCATTCATCACGTTGTGCCGCCCCAGCATTGGCCAGCGAACGATGCCGATCTCGTCGCCTTCGTGCGACACCGAAAATTCCGAACCGTCTGCTTCGATCAATCGCGCACGCCAATCACCGGCATCGATGCCAAAACTATTGACCGACGACCAGCAACCCATCGCCAGCACTTCAGCGAGCAATGGATCTTCGGCATTAACGATCAAGCGACCGTTGCCAGGAACGATACGAACCAGATGATGAAATTGTCGCTGGATAGCGGCGACATCGGGAAAGATGTCGGCATGGTCGTATTCGAGATTGTTCAGGATCGCCACGCTGGGCCGGTAATGCACAAACTTGGAGCGCTTGTCGAAAAACGCCGTGTCGTACTCGTCCGCCTCAATCACGAATGGCGTGCCCTGCCCCAACCGAGCAGAAATCCCGAAATTCTCAGGCACGCCACCCACCAAAAACCCCGGCTCCAAGCCAGCACTCTCCAGCAACCACGCAAGAATCGAAGTCGTCGTGGTCTTCCCATGCGTACCCGCGACCGCGAGTACCTGACGATTCGCCAACACCGTCTCACCCAGCCACTGCGGTCCGGAGACATAGCGAAGTCGCTGATCCAGCACGTGCTCGATAGCCGCATTGCCCCGCGACAACGCATTGCCGACGATCACCTGGTCGGGCGCGGGTTGCAGGTGTGCCGCGCTGTAGCCGGACTTCAGAACAATGCCGAGCCGTTCGAGCTGATCGCTCATCGGCGGATAGACGTTGGCGTCACAACCTTCCACGTCGTGGCACAGCTCACGCGCCAGCGCCGCGATGCCGCCCATGAAGGTGCCGCAGATGCCGAGAATGTGGAGTTTCATGGTTGCATCACGATGTGTGTGCTTGTGTGCGCTGCTGTTCGGATTGTTGCCGCAGACTCGCTCGGTCGAGAAGAAACAATTCTTCGTCATTCCTGCGTAGACAGGAATCCATTCTGATCTTCGGCACGTCCATGAAAGAACAGCACAATCAAAATGGATTCCTGCCTACGCAGGAATGACGAGAGTGTGAGGTTCACGCGCGGTCTCTCGGCAGCACCGCAAGAATGCGCTCGAACACTTCGTCCAGTTCGCCAACACCGTCAACCGTAACCAGCTTTCCGATCTGCTCGAAATGATCAGCGACCGGCGCGGTCTGCTCGGCGTAAATGCGCAGTCGCTCGCGCACGGTTTCGGGTTTGTCGTCGGCGCGATGCTGCGCGGCGTAGCGGATTTCGCAGCGACCGATGATCGTCTGATCGGAAACGGCCAGCTTCACCGCGATGTCGAGCGGCTGTCCGATGCGCTCGAGCAAGTCTTCCAGCGCCTGGCATTGCGCCACATTGCGCGGATAGCCATCAAGGATGAAACCCGGTTGCGCATCGGCTTCGCCGAGACGTTCTTCCAGCATGCCAAGGACGATGTCATCGCACACCAGCTTGCCCGCGTCCATCACTTCCTTGGCTTTGAGGCCGAGCGGCGTGCCGGACTTGACCGCAGCGCGCAACAGGTCGCCCGTGGAAATGTGGGCGATGCCCAACTGGCCCTTGAGGCGGACCGCTTGGGTGCCTTTGCCTGATCCGGGAGCGCCGAGTAAGACGATGCGCATGAAGTTCCATCGCTGACGCGGCCATGCCGCAGGAATGCCCACATTCGATAGAATCAGTCGCGAAACAACGCCGACCGCCACGACTGCTTCGGGCAAGTTTACATAGACTCGTGCGTAGCGTCCCCGGCGTCAACCACTCGATCAGCCGATGAAGAATGGAGTAGCCATGTCCCGCGGAACCCTGCTGTACGCCCAGTCCGGCGGCGTCACCGCCGTCATCAACTCCAGTGCCGGCGCCGTCATCGAAACAGCGCGCAAACACGGCATCAAGGTTTACGCGGCCCGTAACGGCATCGTCGGCGCATTGCGTGAAGACTTGATCGACACCAGCAAGGAAACCAAGGCAGCGATTGCTGCGTTGCGATACACGCCGGGAGGTGCGTTCGGCTCGTGCCGGTTCAAGTTGAAGTCGCTGGAGGAAAGTCGCAGCCAGTACGAGCGCCTGATCGAGGTCTGCAAGGCACATGACATCCGCTGGTTCCTATACAACGGCGGCAACGATTCGTCCGACACCGCGCACAAAATTTCGCAGATCGCCAAGACGCTCGGCTACCCGCTGGCCTGCATCGGCGTGCCGAAAACGGTCGACAACGACCTCGCCGTCACCGATTGCTGCCCAGGTTTCGGATCGGTCGCGAAGTACACGGCGGTGTCGGTGCTGGAAGCGAGCCTCGACGTTGCCTCGATGGCGCAGTCGTCCACAAAAGTCTTCATCATGGAAGTGATGGGCCGCCACGCCGGCTGGATCGCGGCGGCAGCAGGGCTAGCCGGTGAAGGCGACGACGAGGCACCACACATTATCCTGTTCCCGGAAATTCCGTTCGACGAAAAAGCATTCCTCGCCAAGGTGAAGGCGACCGTCGAACGCGTGGGCTGGTGCACCGTGGTCGTCTCGGAAGGCGTCCGCAACCAGAACGGTGATTTCCTTTCCGAAGTCGGCACCAGGGATGCGTTTGGCCATGCCCAGCTCGGCGGCGCCGCGCCGATGATCGCCGGCATCGTCAGGGAAAAGCTCGGCTACAAATACCACTGGTCGGTGCCGGATTATCTGCAACGCTCGGCGCGTCATATCGCATCGAAGACCGATGTCGAGCAGGCCGTCGCCGTCGGTGCCGCCGCCGTCGAATACGCCATGGCCGGAATGAATGCCGTGATGCCGGCAATCGTACGCAAATCCGACGCGCCGTACCGCTGGAAGATCGAGCCGGTAAAACTCTCCAAGGTCGCGAACCACGAAAAGAAGCTGCCCAAGAATTTCATCCGCCGCGACGGCTACGGCATCACTGCCGCGGCGCGCCGCTACCTGGAGCCACTCATCCGTGGCGAGGACGCACCACCAACCGGCAAGAGCGGCCTGCCAGCCTACGTGCGCCTGCGCAACACGCCCGTCGCGAAAAAACTGCCGGAGTATGCAATCAAAGACGCGTAGGAACGCGTGACGAGTGCCGTGCTTCTCTGCACGTCTATTCGAAGCCGTCGAAAAAAATACCGTCGATGGCATCGCTACTGTTGACGTAGAACTGGCGTGTGCTTTCAATTAGTCCGCTCGAACCGTTGTAACGACCTGAGCTCGCTTGGCCTTGCGTGCGCAAGTAGAAATTGGTGTTCAGTGGAGCGGAAAATCCGGTGCTGCGCCAACCCGTCCCGACGCGTTGCATCGTGCTCGCCAAGGTATAGGAAATACCGTTGAGAGAGATCAACAACTTCGGCGGCAAAGCCAATTCGGGCCCAGCGCCGGAACGTGCCCAGGTGACGACACCGCCGCCTGTGGTGTAGCCGACAAGGCTCAGCGATTGCAGCGCTGCCTGCGGCGTACTGAGCCGCGCGATACGATTGCGCGGCTGGCCACCAATGGTCAGGAAGTTCTCACCCACCAACAGCTTTCCATCGGATTGCAGCGCCAAGGCGTCCACGCCGCTACTCGCGTCCGGATTGAACGTGCCGTCGAGCGTGCCATCGCCATTCAGCCGTGCGATGCGATTGCGAGGCTGGCCAACGATTGTGGTGAAAATGCCGCCCACCACCACCTTACCGTCGGGTTGCAACGCCATCGCTTTGACGAGCATGTCTGCA
>JAYUYW010000011.1:0-7956 GCA_043752325.1 Rhodanobacteraceae bacterium
TTGACCAGTTTGGCGACAGCCAATACCGACCGAGCAGTGACTCGCTCAACACAGTTAAGTGAAAGCCGTTTCCTTTGCGGCAGGCGCGAGAAACGCTTAACCAGTTTGGCGACAGCCGAAAAGCGCGAAGCGACAGAACAAGGAGAGCGCGAATGCGCGCAATAGACGAGGTGGATTGGGGCACTCCCGCCCCGCGCCGGCCCGCAGAAGGCGCTATCGCAGACCCGGTCAAGATGACCATCGACGGCGTCGAAGTGACCGCGCCAGCAGGCACATCGGTCATGCGCGCCGCTGCGCAAAGCGGGATTGCGATTCCGAAGTTGTGTGCGACTGACACGCTCGATTCGTTCGGCTCTTGTCGCGTTTGCCTGGTGCAGATCGACGGCATGAAAGGCTATCCGGCGTCATGCACCACGCCGGTTGCGAACGGAATGAAGGTGACTACGCAGTCGCCGAAACTGGGCGAGCTGCGTCGTGGCGTGATCGAGTTGTATCTGTCTGACCATCCGCTGGGTTTTGCGGACGCAAGCATCGGCAGTCGTAGCGAATTCCAGGACGTGGCGCGTGCTTTGGGCATCAGCGAAGTGCGGTATGGCAAGGCGGGTAGGAATCATCTGGATTTACCGAAAGACGAATCCAATCCGTATTTCACGTTCGATCCGTCGCAATGCATCGTCTGCTCGCGTTGCGTGCGCGCCTGCGCGGAGCAGCAAGGGACGTTCGCGTTGACGATTGCAGGACGTGGTTTTGATTCAATAGTGAGTGCGAGCCAGGGGGAGCCGTTCCTCGATTCGGAATGCGTCTCTTGCGGTGCCTGCGTGACGGCTTGCCCGACCAATGCGTTGACAGAAAAATCGGTGATCGAACTGGGTCACGCGGAAACCAGCACGACCACCACCTGCGCCTATTGCGGTGTTGGTTGTTCGTTCCGCGCCGAGATGAAGGGCGAGCAGGTCATTCGCATGGTGCCGAGCGTGGATGGCAAGGCCAATCACGGACATTCCTGCGTGAAGGGCCGATTCGCGTTTGGCTATGCGACGCATGCTGATCGAATAACGACGCCGATGATCCGCGCAAAGATTTCCGATCCGTGGACAGTGGTGTCGTGGGAAGAGGCGTTTGCGCACGTCGCCGCCGAATTCAAGCGCATCCAGGCGCAGTACGGGCGCGATTCGGTCGGTGGCATTACCTCGTCGCGATGCACGAACGAGGAGACGTATCTTGTGCAGAAGCTGGTGCGCGCCGGATTTGGCAACAACAACGTCGATACCTGCGCACGGGTTTGCCATTCGCCGACGGGCTATGGATTGAAGCAGACGCTGGGTGAATCGGCGGGCACGCAAGATTTCGATTCGGTCGCTGATTCCGACGTGATCCTGGTGATCGGCGCGAACCCGACCGACGCGCATCCGGTGTTTGCTTCGCAGATGAAGCGGCGCCTTCGCGAGGGTGCCCGGCTGATTGTGATCGATCCACGTCGCATTGATCTAGTCCGTTCGGCACACGTCGAAGCCGACTATCACCTTGAACTGAAACCCGGCACCAATGTTGCCGTGCTGACGGCGCTCGCCCATGTCATCGTCGACGAAGGTCTTGCCGACGATGCCTTTATTGCTCTGCGTTGCGACGATGCTGCGTTCGCCAAATGGCATACCTTTATCAGCGACGCGCGCCATTCGCCGGAAGCGACGCAAGACGTTACCGGTGTGCCCGCAGGAAAGATGCGTGCTGCAGCGCGCTTGTTCGCCACTGTTGGCAATGCGGCGATCTACTACGGACTTGGCGTCACTGAGCATTCGCAGGGTTCGACGGCGGTGATGGCGATTGCGAATCTGGCGATGCTGACCGGGAACATTGGTCGACGTGGTGTTGGCGTGAACCCGCTGCGCGGCCAGAACAACGTACAGGGCTCGTGCGACATGGGTTCGTTCCCGCATGAGCTGCCGGGCTATCGCCATGTGTCCGATGGCTCGGTGCGCGCGCTGTTCGAAGACGAGTGGGGCGTCACCCTGCGTGCCGAACCAGGGCTGCGCATTCCGAACATGTTCGAGGCTGCGCTCGATGGCGATTTCATGGCGCTCTACATCGAAGGCGAGGACATCGCGCAAAGTGATCCGAATACGCAGCGCGTGACCGCTGCATTGAGCGCGATGGAATGCATCATCGTGCAGGATCTTTTCCTCAATGAAACGGCCAAGTTTGCGCATGTGTTCCTGCCGGGTTCGTCGTTCCTCGAAAAAGACGGCACCTTTACCAACGCCGAGCGGCGCATCTCGCGGGTGCGCAAGGTGATGGCGCCGAAGGCCGGCCTGGCTGATTGGGAAATCACCCAACGCATCGCGCAGGTGATGGGCTATCCGATGATGTACACGCATCCGTCGCAGATCATGGATGAGATCGCGCGGCTTACGCCGACGTTTACTGGCGTCAGCTTTGATCGCATTGATGAACTTGGAAGCATCCAGTGGCCTTGCAATGCGCAGGCTCCGGTTGGCACGCCGACCATGCACGTCGATGAATTCGTGCGTGGCAAAGGCCAGTTCATGCTCACCGAGTACGTCGCCACGCGCGAAAAGGTCAACGCGAAGTTCCCGTTGCTTCTGACCACCGGTCGCATCTTGAGCCAGTACAACGTCGGCGCGCAGACGCGGCGTACCGCGAACAACACATGGCACGACGAAGATCGAATCGACATCCATCCGCATGATGCAGAAACGCGTGGCATCAGCGATGGTGACTGGGTCGGCATCAGCAGCCGCGCCGGGGATACCGTTTTGCGCGCGACCATCAGTGATCGGATGCAACCCGGCGTCGTCTACACGACGTTTCACTTCCCCGGCAGCGGTGCCAACGTGATCACCACCGAGAATTCGGATTGGGCGACCAACTGCCCCGAGTACAAGGTGACGGCGGTCGAAGCCGTTCGGGTCAGCCAGCCATCGGAATGGCAGCGCCGACACGAGGCCTTTACCCAGCAGCAGGACGAGTTGTTGCCGCAGCGCCGTCGTCGCAAGGACTTTGCACCGAAATGAGCGGACGCTACGACGACGCGGCTTGCGTGCGCCGCCAGGTGCAGCGCCAGAATGGCGCGATCCGCGAGCGCGTTGCCGACTGGATCGCGACCGAAGTGCCGATCGCGCTGCACTACAATGGCCAGTCGCACGTGGTGATGATGGCGACGCCGTCCGACCTTGACGACTTCGCGCTTGGCTTCAGCCTGAGCGAAGGCATCATCGGGACGGCTTCTGAGCTGGAATCGATCAGGACCCGTGAGTTGCTCGAAGGCATTGTCGTGGACATCACCGTTCCTGCGAATCGCGCCGAAGCCATCGCCACGCGTCAACGCAACATGACCGGGCAGAGCAGTTGTGGCCTGTGCGGAACGCAGTCACTCGCCGACGCGGTGCGCCAGCCACGCTCGGCAGGCCAGGGCGCGACTTTGAGTGTCGAGGCCTTGCATCGTGCCTTGAAGACACTGCCAAATCAGCAACCCGTCAACGCCCTGACTGGCGCCACGCATGCCGCCGCATGGATCGATGGCGATGGCGAGATTGTGCTGGTGCGCGAAGACGTTGGCCGTCACAACGCGCTCGACAAGTTGATCGGCGCGATGACGCGCGACAGAATCGACTTCGGCTGTGGCGCCGTCGTCATCAGCAGTCGAGCCAGTTACGAGATGGTGCAGAAAGCAGCGACTGTTGGCATCAGCATTGTCGTCGCTATTTCGGCCGCAACCGCTTTGGCCATCCAGATGGCCGAATCAACCAACGTGACGCTTATCGGCTATGCGCGCGCGGATCGACACGTGATCTATACGCATCCGCAGCGCGTGCAGTCGATCGCGGTCGCAAGTGCAAAGCCATGAGTGATCCCACCGGCAGCGGCGAGAGATTGGTCCAGATGGCCAACGACATCGCGGACTATTTCGTGTCGGAACCGGACCGCGAGCTCGCTGTCTCCGGCATGGTTCTGCATTTGGAGCGCTTCTGGGAACGGCGCATGCTGGATCGTATTTGCGCCATACATGCCGATGGCGCGGCCGTCTTGAACGATCTGGCACGCGAGGCGGTGTCGTGCATAGCGGACTCGCGATCTGCGCGTTGAATGGTGGATTTGGCGATCCAAACCTGATCGACTCAATTTGCAGCGTCTGTTGCCGGGCTAACGTCGATCGCGTCAAGTGTTTCGTCGAGCCGCCGCCTGCCGCTACTCACTTGTTGGCTGTCGCCGGTCTGGTCAAGCGTTTCTCGCCTGCCGCCTTCCTCTGCTCTCATGTTGGCTGTCGCCAGACTGGGCAAGCGTTTCTCTCGCCTGCCGGCGAGCGAGCTACCTTTCTGCTCGCACAGAAACGTAGCCAAAAGATGCGACCCGATGGCCTGTCGCCCGCACGGTAAAGCCGTGCGGGTACGCGAGCACTGGCCGGGTTCGGCTGAAGCCACGTCCTGTGCCGCAGCCGAAGCCACGCGATCCATCGCGCGGCCCGCAAGCGGCTTTTCCGTCCAGTACTTGCCGACAGGAACGGGCGGGTGAGTCAAAGGCACAGCGCAGCTGCGCAGTGCTGCTTCTGACGTACCTCCCGATTCGGGGAGGCGAGATGGCGGAGGAAGCGCCCGCAGGGTGGCCGAATGGATTCGGCGCTGCAGGTGCAGGGATGCGCCTTCAGCGAACCCCGGAGCCAGCTCGCGTAGTCGTGCGGCTTCACCGCACGACCGATCCGCCACGGGCGCGTCTTTGGGCCATGTTTCTGTGCGAGCAGAAAGGTGGCTCGGCGGGCGGCAGCCCGGCGAAACGCTTGACCAGTTTGGCGACAGCCATAACGAGATTGAGGCGGCAGGCGCGAGAAACGCCTGACCAGTCGGGCGACAGCCCCACACCGCGGGACAGAAAAAAAGACCTAGGCGGAGCCGGTGAATTGATGCTGGCGCCACGCTTCGTATACAACGATCGCGACAGCGTTCGAAAGATTGAGGCTGCGGTTTTCGGGGCGCATCGGCAGACGTAACCTTTGCTCGACCGGCAACGCGTTGAGGACATCGGGCGGCAAGCCGCGCGTTTCCGAGCCGAACATCAGCGCATCGCCATCCCGATATTCCACCAAGTCGTAGCGCATCGTTCCGCGAGTGGAAACGCCAAACAGTCGCGTTGGCGCGATCGTGTCCACGAACGCAGCGAGAGCGTCGTGAACGGTCAGCGCGGCGAACTCGTGGTAGTCGAGGCCGGCGCGACGCAGCTTGGCATCATCCAGCTCAAAACCGAGCGGACGGATCAGATGCAGGCGTGCGCCGCTGTTGGCGCATAGACGAATCACATTGCCGGTGTTGGGTGGAATTTCCGGCTGGTGCAGGACGACGTGCAACATGTCTGGCGCAGATTCAGTCGACGCGGCAGAACACGGCTTTCAGGTATCGGCTTTCCGGCACATGGGCCATGAAGGGATGGTCGCCGCCGGCGCCGGTCACCTTGAGGATCTGAACTGTGCGGTTCGCATAGAACGCAGCGCGGCGCAGCATGTCGAGGAACTGGTCTTCGCTGACGAGGCCCGTGCATGAGCAACTGAGCAAGATGCCGCCGGGTTTAACCGCGCCCATCGCCAGTTTGTTCATGTCGAGGTATTTCTTCAGCGCCGGAATTACCTGTTCGCGGTCGCGGGTCATCTTGGCGGGGTCGAGGATAACCACGTCGAATTGGCCGTTCTTGCTGAGGTTGCTGTCGCGCAGCCAGTGGAAAATGTCGGCTTGCACGAAGCGCACGTCGGCGTTGTTGAGGCGCGCGTTCTGTTCGGCGATTTCGAGGATCACTTCGTCGAGATCGACGCCGACCACTTCGCTGGCAGCGCCGATGGTTTTCGCGGTGATCGCGAAGCCGCCGGAGTTGCAGCAAAGATCGAGCACGCGCTTGCCTTCGCAAAGGCCCGCCAAAAATTTCCGGTTGTCGCGCTGATCCACGAAAAAGCCGGTTTTGTGTTTGCTGCCGGGCGCGGCCTGGAACTTGACGCCATGTTCGTGGATGACCGTGGGCTCGGGCGGCGTCTGCGCGTGGAAGTCGAAGCTCTCCTGCTTCTGCACATGCTCTTCGGCGTAGGAATAGATATCGGCGTCCGGGTAGTGCTCGCGCAGGCAGCGCTGGATCAGGTCGCGTTGCTTGAACATGCCGGCCGAGAAATATTCGATCACCAGCGTGTTGGCGTAGCGATCAACCACAAGACCCGACAGACCATCGCCTTCGGAATGGATCAGGCGATAGGCGTCGGTGACTTCATCAAGACGGAACACGTTGCGACGAAGCTCAATCGCATGGGCGATCCTGCGGGCGAAGAAATCTTCATCGACGGCTTCGTCCGGATCGGCCGTCAGCACGCGCAGGGCGATACGCGAATGGCCGTTGTAGAAACCGCGTCCGGCGAACACGCCGGCGCGATCGTAGATGTCGACAACGCTGCCCGGACGTGGCTTGGGTTCCGGTCGCTCGACCATCTTCTGGAAGATCCAGGGATGGTTGGAGCGGCGGTCGATCTTGAGCTGGATGACGGGCAGCGGGCCGTTGTCGTTGGAATTCATCCGGGCATGATACCGACGCGGCGCTCTAACACCGATCACAGGTGTCCGTAATGCACGAAGGCGGCCCAGTGAAACGGGTGGCGAAAGTGGCGGCTGTCGTGCAATTGGCGTCGCACCTGCCACAGCGCTTCAGCAGGGTCCGCGCCCTGCGCCATCTGTCGATAGAAGGTCGGCACCCACAATGCCGTCGCCGCGTCGCTGACCTGCCAGCGCGCGGCGACCACGTCCCGCGCGCCAGCTCGTGACACAGCGTCGGCGAAGCTCAACGCGGCGGCGCGACTGTCCGGATTCACCGCGAGATCGCAGGCATTGATCACGACCAGATCGTTGCGACTGCCACGGGCGACGATTTCCAGCCAGCTGACGAAGCCGGGCGATTCAGTGGGTGACTTCGCATCCAGCCAGATGCCGGCGTAGCCCATGCGTGATGCGCGCGAGTCGCCATGCGCGGCCACGTGCAACCACGAATGCGGACTCGCGAACGCATTGAGGACGGCAGTACGGTCGTTCGCGATCAGCGTTTCAAAGTGGCCTCCTTTCGGCTGAATCGCCGTCGAGATCAGACTCGGCTCGGTGCGGGCATTCCACAATGCGCCGAACTTGCCGTTGCCTGTTTCGCCAGCCACCAGTACGGTCACCTCGGGCTTAATCGGCGGCGATAGTTCCGGCGCGCCGATCCGGATGATGGAAATGCGCGTTGTTTCCAGCAGCGGCTGCGTAGCATTCGGCCAGATCAAAACCGACCACGGCAATACGGCCAGCCGACTGGATGCGTCGACCAGCAAAGTGGCAGGCGCGAGTTCACCGGACTCGGGTTTGCTTGATTTTTCGCCGAGCAGTTCACCGGAGAGGCGCGCTGCATCGGCCATGATTTTCTGTACTGGCATTGCCGCGCTGCTGACCTGTTGCAACAATCGCTCGGTGTCGGCAGCCAGCTTATCCGTCGGCAGCGTGGGTTGCAGCCGCACGCTGTCACGGCTGATCCACAACAACTGCGACTGCTCGCCGGCGTCGACGTAGCTGACGAACACCGCGTCGCCGAGTCGTTGCTGGAAGTCGTGCAAAGACAGGTTTGAATCCTTGGAGCCCTGGCGCGAACGTATCGGCGCATCGCGCGCCAGCAGCGCCAGCAATTGTCGCGGCGCTGCCGCAGAGGTCGATTCGGGTTTGCCCAACAATTCGCTGGCGACTTCGCTGTCGAAACTCGCAGCGGATTTCTGGTCTGGCGAATCAGTCTGACGTTGCGGCGTCGAGTCGTCGATGCGCAGCCAACGCCAGACCGACTCGAGCGGCAGGGCAAAGGAGTGCGCCTTCGAAGATCCCGAACCCGCCGCCAGTCGGAACGCGCTGCGTCGCAGTGGCGCGATAGTTCCGACCAGCATCTGCCGCAGCAACGGAC
>JAYUYW010000012.1:0-7953 GCA_043752325.1 Rhodanobacteraceae bacterium
CGCATCAGCGTTGGCCACTTCCATGCCGAAGCATCAGCCAGCGGGCGCGACACGGCGCGCGTCGGCATGGCCGTGTCGAGACGCGTATCCAAGCGTGCCGTCGTGCGCAATCGAATCAAGCGGCAAGTCCGCGAATCATTCCGGCACTGCCTGGACACACTGCCGAGCTTCGACGTGATGGTCGTGGCACGCGGCTCCGCCGCAACCCAGGACAACGCCGTGTTGCGCGCCGATCTTCAACGACTTTGGCAACGCCTGTCCGCGTTGGGTCCGTCTGCATCGGCAGTACCTGCATTGAAGCCGCCGCCTTCGGCCGGCACAATAGCGGGTTAAATCCCACCTTTCCTTCACCTGCCAGCACCTTGCTGCCGTCGGCTCTCGCCTGTCGCCACCGCGCTGGCCTGCAATCCGGCATAGCGTAACTGGCCGCAGCTGTTGCAAATCCGCCCATGATGAACAGTCCGCGTTCCTTCCTATTGCTCGCCTTGCTGATGCTCGGCTATCTGTTGTGGGCGCAGTGGCAGCAGGACTACGCGAGTGGCGTGCTGCCAGTTGCGGCATCGACCGCCACCCCAGCGGTCCCGGACGATGTGCCTGCAGCATCGACGCCGAGAGCGGCTGCCTCAGAACCCGGGGAAGTTCCCAATGCATCCGTACCCGCGGCATCATCGCCGGCTGCGATTCCGGCCGGCGCGAACGCAGCGACCGCGGTTTCCAGCGCTAATCGAATCAGCGTCACCACCGACTTGTTGCACGTGGAAATCGATCCGCGCGGCGGCAGTATTGTCACCGCCGACCTGCTCGCTTATCCGCGTGATTCCAAGACGGCGCAGCCCTCGGTACGCCTGTTCGACGACAACGCCGACACTTTCTTTGCGGCACAAAGCGGACTGGTCAGCTCGACCGGCGCGGCACCCGACCACCAAGCGCAATACCAGTCCGCGCAAAACGATTATCGACTCGCCGACGGCCAGACCAGCATCGATGTTCCGCTGACCTGGACCGACCCATCCGGCATCAGCGTGCGCAAGATGTTTCGCTTCGAGCGGGGCAGCTACGTAATCGGGCAGCGCAGCGAAATCAGCAACGCCAGCGCCGCCGCGTGGACCGGCAACAGCTACCAGCAGTTGCAACGCGTACCGATCGTGTTCGACGTGTCGGGCATCAAGGCCTACACCAACACCGAGCACTACAGTTTCGTTGGCGCAGCCGATTACAGCCCACAGGACAAATTCGAGAAACTTACGTTCGGCGATTTCACCGACGAGCCTCTCAAGAAGGACGTGCAGGGCGGCTGGATCGCGATGATCCAGCACTACTTCTTTGCCGCGTGGATTCCGCCGGCCGACCAGAGCGCCACGTTCACCACCAACACGTTGCCCAACAATGGCCAGCCTCGGTATTTGATCCGCAGCGTGTCGGCGCCGATCACCATCGCAGCCGGCGGGCAGCAGACCGTCGATGCGCGTCTGTACGTTGGCCCGAAGTTGCAGGACACCATCGACAACGTTGCGCCGGGCCTGTCGCTGACGGCGAACTACGGCATCTTCACGATCATCTCCAAGCCTCTGCACTGGGTGTTGTCCAAGTTGCATGCAATCACCGGCAACTGGGGTTTCGCGATCATCCTGCTGGTCTTGTTGATCAAGGCGGTGTTCTTCAAGCTCAGCGAAGCGCAGTACCGCTCGATGGCGAAGATGCGCAAGATGCAGCCGCGCATTGCAGCGCTGAAGGAGCGTTACGGCGACGACAAGCAGAAGGTCAACGCCGCGATGATGGAGATTTACCAGAAGGAAAAGATCAATCCACTCGGCGGTTGCTTGCCGATGTTGATCCAGATGCCGGTGTTCTTCGCGCTGTACTGGGTTTTGCTGGAAAGTGTCGAACTGCGCCACGCCCCCTTCATCGGATGGATCCACAACCTGACCGCGCCCGACCCGTATTTCGTGCTGCCAATCTTGAACGCGGTGACGATGATCGCGACCCAGTACATCACCCCGATGACCGGCATGGACCCGACCCAGGCCAAGATCATGAAGGTGATGCCGGTGTTGTTCTCGGTGTTGTTCGCCTTCTTCCCCGCCGGACTGGTGCTGTACTGGACGACCAATGGCATGCTGTCTCTGCTCCAGCAGTGGATCATCACCAAGCGCGTTGACGCCAGCGACAACAAGCCCAAACCCAAGGGCAAGGGCGTCGCCGTCAAGGCGAAGTAGCGCTGCTGCGCTGACGCCTGCGAGGCCACGCGTGAAGCACAGCGACACCATCGTCGCCATAGCCACGGCCGCCGGAATCGGTGGCATTGGCGTGCTGCGAATATCCGGCAGCAGCGCGACGGTCATCGGGAAACAGTTGCTGGGTCGCACGCCGAAACCGCGTCACGCGCACTACGCCAAATTCCTAGATCGATACGGCGCGACCATCGATCATGGCCTGCTGTTGTCGTTCTTGGCACCGAATTCCTACACCGGCGAAGATGTCGTCGAGTTGCAGATTCACGGCAGCCCCATCGTGCTGCGCCAACTGCAAGCCCGCGTCGTGAACCTCGGCGCACGGTTGGCACGTGCCGGTGAGTTTTCCGAACGCGCATTCTTGAATGGCAAGCTCGATCTGGCCCAGGCCGAAGCCGTTGCCGATCTGATCAGCAGCGGTTCGGTAGCCGCCGCCAACGCCGCGATGCGCAGTCTTGATGGCGAGTTCTCGCGACGCGTGCGGTCTTTGCTTGAAGCAGTAATTCGTCAGCGCGTCTGGATCGAAGCCGCGATTGATTTTCCCGAAGAAGAAATCAACTTTTTAGCCGACGCGCGCTTGCACGAAGGCATCGCCGCGTTGAATGCGCAGACTGACGAATTGCTTGAATCCGCGCGGCGCGGCGTGCGGCTCAACAATGGTCTGCACGCCGTCATCGTCGGTCGCCCGAATGCCGGCAAGTCGAGCCTGCTCAATGCACTGGTCGCGACCGATCGCGCCATCGTCACCGACCAGCCCGGCACCACCCGCGACGTGTTGCGCGAAACGGTTGATCTCGACGGCATCGGCTTGACCCTCGTCGACACTGCTGGCCTGCGCGAGGCCTCTGATCGCATTGAAGAAGAAGGCATCCGACGCACCCACGAGGAAATGACCCGCGCTGACCTCACCTTGCTCGTAACCGAATCCCTGGTGGCCGAATCGCCTCGGAACTTGTCGGACGATGATCTGGTTCTCCGTCATCCGTTGATGCCGGAATCGTCATTGATCATCCACAACAAGATCGACCGTCACGGCATCGCGCCACGTCGTGAAATCATCGACGGCGCGACCCACCTGTGGTTGTCGGCACGGACCGGAGATGGGCTGCATCTGTTGATCGACGAGTTACAACGCCGTGCTGGAAAATTCGACGACCACGAAGGCGCTTTCACCGCCCGCGCCCGCCACGTCAACGCACTTGAACGCGCCCGGGAACACTTGTGTGCTGCCGCGACTGCACTGGAAGTTTCAAAGGCAGGCGAACTCGCCGCCGAAGAACTGCGCCAGGTTCAACACGCATTCGGCGAAATCACCGGAGAGTTCCACAACGACGACCTTCTAGGCGAAATCTTCGGCTCGTTTTGTATTGGAAAGTAGTTGCGACAGGAATCAAGTTTCGTCGATCCTCAGCAATCGCCAAGCAAGCGATAAGTGAGGCCGCCTGCTCGGGTTACGGGTGTGCGAACGGCGCGGTCGAGTGATGTTCGGGTGGACCAGATTTCGATGCTGCGTCGGGCTCGCGACAAGGCGGTGTACAGCAGCTGGCGGGACAGGATGCGGTGCTCTTGTTCGGGTGGCAGCAGCACGGCGACGTGCTGGTATTCCGAGCCCTGGCTTTTGTGGATTGTGAGTGCGAACGCGGCTTCGTGATCGGGCAGGGCGGCGGGTGCGAAGTCCCGGTAGCCTGAGTCGGGAGAATCGACAGAACCATTCGGCTTGGCCACTTCGAACCAGACCCGCAGCGTGCCGTCGGCCTCGGCGCGGCATATGCCGACATCGCCGTTGAACAAGCCTGCTGCGTAGTCGTTGCGGGTGATGATGACGGCGCGACCGCGATACCACTCCGTGTTGATTGGCACGACCCACGCAAACCTCAGGTGTTGCTCAAGAACCTGATTGATTGCGGCGGCACCGAACGATCCTTCGCGCAAGGCGCAGAGAAGTTGTTGTTGCGCCAATGTCGCAAACGCTTCGGCTACCGAGCCGCAAACATCCGCTGGACTACGCAACGACGTTGCAAGGCGACGCGCCCAGGTTTTCAAATTGGCACCCAGCGTCGCGGCGTCGTGCACATCCCGTCGCGTCGCATCGTCACCGGCACTCACCAGCGCGATCGAGAGCGCGTCTGGATCTCCATGGCGAGCCGCGTCGTTGATCGCAACCAGTTCTGGTTTCGCACGGAAGCTGTGGACCAGCCGCACGATATCGCGGGATTCCGGCGACGCTTCCATCACGGCGACCAGGTCCATCAGCACCGAACCGGTCGCGACCGAGGTCAACTGGTCGGCGTCACCGACAAGGATCAGCAATGCATCGGGGCGCACGGCATCGAGCAGCGCGCGCAACATCGCGAGGTCGATCATCGATGCTTCGTCGACAACCACGACATCAGCCGCAATCGGGCGCTGGGTATTGCGGCTGAAACCGTTTCGCCACGGCTGGAAACCAAGCAGCCGATGCAGGGTTACGGCTTCGTTGTCGGGAATGCGGTCGAGATACTGATGCCAATCGTCGGGCAAGGGCTGCGTCGCATGATCACGTAACTGTCGCTTGCCATGACGCAATGCCTGTACCAAACGTTGCGCGGCTTTGCCGGTTGGTGCGGCGACCTGGATGCTCAGCGCCTGCGTGCTGCGACGTTGCAACATCAGCAACATGCGCAACACCGTGGTGGTCTTGCCGGTGCCGGGGCCGCCGGTCAGCACGAACACGCCATGCGCGCCGACGCTGCGCACGGCGCGTTGCTGAGGTTCGACTTCGACGCCAGTTGCGCTATTGAACAGAGCGGCGATATCGGCGTCAGTCACCGCTGCGTTGAATTGATCAACAGCTTCGCGACGCGCAAGCAAAGCGGCCGCAACGCTGCACTCGTTGCGATGATTTCGTTGCAGATAAAACCGGTTTGCATTGTCGATGACGAAGGGTCGTTCGCTGTTGTCTTCTCCGACCAGCGGATGCTTGAGCAGTATTTGGCATTGCGCGTCGGTAAGCGCCGGCATGGCATATCGGTTGTCGGGGTCGGTCAAGGCCAACGCGCTGTCGCCATGGCCATCGGCGAGGCTGGCCCACGCAGCCGTCGCGGCCAGCAGATCGGAGTTCTGTCCTTCGCCATGTGCACGCACCCAGCGATGCACGGCGCGGTCGAGCGCCCGCCACGCTTCGTTCGTGCTGACGGCATCGCGTTCAAAACGAAACGCGCTCATGCGACTTCCTCCGTAATCGCGCGACCCAACGCAGCATCGACCGCGGCGATCAAGTCATCATCGAATCGCCGCGCCCAAATTCCGAAGTCGCCATCGATTCCGGTTGCGCGAACGAACAAATAAATTGCTCCGCCGAGGTGTTCGCGACGCGAGTAATTGTCGATGCGTTGACGCAGATATCGATCGACCGCGACCGTATAGAGAAGGGCCTGGAATCGATAATGGCTTGCTTCCATCGCCCGCTCCAGCGCGTCAGAGGCGTAATCGGACAGGCGATCGCCGAGGTGATTGGTCTTGTAATCGAGCACATGGAAACGACCATCAAATTCAAATACAAGATCAATCTTGCCTGTCATCAGGCCGCGCAAGTTGCGAGCCGGCCCGGGCGGAACAAGCGCAGGTTCGCCGTGGCTTTCGCAGGCTTCACGCAGCCGCGACATCGATACGTCGTCCAGCACGAAATCAAACGCCATTTCGGCGCGCAACTGATGCGGCTTCAGCGCGGCGAGCGACAGGCCGGGGGACGTGCGAGGCAACAGCGGCGTATCCAGCGTGGTCTGAATGCGCGTCGCCACTAAGGCGACGAGACGATCAAGCGGCATGTCGCGCGGTGGCAAGCCGTAATCGCCGAGGCAGCGACGAATCAGATCGGCCTGCGTCGCCATCGTCGCGCCGATCACGCGATGCTCGAAGATGGCATGCAGCGCGTTGCCGAAATCGGCACCGCGTATATCGGACAGGCGCAGCAACTCCGGGTGCGCGGATTCAACGGCGGCAACTTCAACGGCGGCAACTTCGGTGGTTGCAGCATCGGCCATCACCCTTTGCGGTGAGTCGCTGGCAGCGTCCGGCTCGTCGGCAGCGGATGCTTCCTCGTTCGCAACGTGCGCATGCGCGTGGGTGAGACTGGTAAAGCTGTATCGCGACTCAAATGGCGCGGATGGCGGCTCCGTCATCGCGACACGCTGCCGATTGGTGCGATCAGTATCAGCGCTGTATCGGCGGTCATCCGGCCAGGCCCATGGGCCTGACAGCCAGGCGACACCATCAATCGGTTCGGGAGCAATCTGGTCACCAAGCAATCGCGCGACAAGTGCATCCAGCGGCGCGCGTTTGGGGTCGGTCAGTGCATTGCTGCTGTTGGCGTGGGTCTTGCGACCCGGCGGCAGCGCGTAAACATGGCAGGCGTGAATCGCTCGCGTCATCGCGACATAAAGCAGGCGATAGCGTTCGTCCTGGCCAGTCCAGCGGTAACGCTCCAGCGCCTCGCTGCCGAATGACAACACACGCTTCCCAGTCTGCACATCGTGCAGCACGGAAATCCTGTCGCTGACGCGGTGTGCATTCGCCCACATCAGGGGCAGGATGACGATGGGAAATTCCAGCCCCTTGCTGGCATGCAGGGTCATCAGTCGAACCCGCGCGGCGTCGGATTCGATGCGCAATTGCTGTTCGTCGGCGGCATCGCCTGCGTCGCTGCCGCCACCTTCGCGTTGCGCGGAAAGCCACTGCAACAGCTGCTCTGCGCCCATGCTCTGGTCGGCCTGCGCTTGCAGCAATTCGCCCAAGTGGTTGAGATCGGTGATCGCCCTTTCGGCACCGCCGGTCGAGAACAAACCGTTGCCGCGTTCGCGAATCAGGCACTGGATGGCGGCGAGTACGCCGACCCTACGCCAGGTGTCGCCCACCGCCGCGTAGCGTAGCGACTCGGTTTCAAACGCCACAGGATTGTTGCGCATGCTGCGCAGGTCCTGATATGACTTGCCGCCCAGCCGGGTCGCCAGTGCGGCACGAACGGCACCGGCGTCGCGCGGATGTAGTCCAGCGTGCAGTGTGATCTGCAATTCACGCGCCCAGTCCGAATCGAACACGCTGCTGCGCGCCGTCGTGACGCACGGCACGTGTCGTTCGTCGAGCAGGTCACGCAATTCCGTGACCTGCCCGTTGGTCGGCAACAGCACGGCGATGTCGCCGGGTTTGACCGCTTGGTCGCCGATGGTGTGGCGGCTCGATGCGAGCAGATCGACGATCTGATTGGCGCAGGCTTCAAGCGCCGCGCGCATCCGTTGCGGTGCCGCGTCGGGTACGTCTTCGTTCCAGTAATGAATATTCAGCGGCATCGAACAAATCTCGCCATCGATGCGGTATGGCGACGCTTCATTGCGGCGACTGGCGATCACGTTCTGGTAGCCGATTTCGTGGTATGAGCGGCTGCTAAAAGCGACGCCGGCGCGCTGGAACAGATTGTTGAACGCGCCGACCAGCGCCTCGGACGAGCGGAAGTTGGTGTCCAGGCGCAGCTCGCTGGTCGCGGTTTGCCTCGCCGCGAGATAGGCCTCGATATCGCCGCCACGAAAACGATAGATGGCCTGCTTGGGGTCACCGATCATCACCAGTAGTCCGCGCGACGAGCGCTTCGCATCGTCATTGCGATAGATCGCATCGAGGATGCTGTACTGCTGCGCATCGGTATCCTGGAATTCGTCGACGAGCGCGACCGGCCAGCGTTCGAACAGCG
>JAYUYW010000013.1:0-18414 GCA_043752325.1 Rhodanobacteraceae bacterium
GTCCCCAAAAGTCACGTAGACCAATCGTCGCAACGGGTTCCACGATCTCGGTCAATTTATTCCGGAAAGCATTGCGCATTCGCAGAAATGACGAAGAACTTTTTTTGTCGGCTCAGTGGCCCGTGCAAACATTCTGGACAGCCCTGGGATGGCTCAGGTCTGGCCGTGGATTGCCCGATCAGATTCTGCCCAGCGCTCCATTGCCGCAAGGACCGGCTTCAGGCTGCGCCCCCCGAACCGTCAGCGCATAGTCCACGCGCGGTGGAATCCCAGCATAGTCGGTTCGTGGAACCAGACCATCGGCTTCCATTTCCTTGAGCTTCTTCGACAGAGTCCGATGCGTGATCGGACCCAAGCGGCGCTGAAGTTCGTTGAAGCGCTTCGGCCCATCCATCAGCCAGAAAATCACCATCGCGCGCCATTTTCCGGAGAGGAACTCCAAACTCAATTCGGCCGGGCAATGCCAGCCGCTGGGTTCACCGGTCGGGTCGATCATCACAGTATCCCCAAAGACCGTACTTGTCGGCATGGCCGCACATACCTATGTTGGGGTCCAGACACAGGCACTGCTCCGACGCGATGCAGGCGCCATCCCCTTCAAAGGAACCGCCATGAAGACACTCGAAACCATCCTGCGAAATGAAGCCGGCCATTGGGTCGGCGACGGATTCCCCGTTCGCTCCCTTTTCAACTATCAGGGCGATACGAAGCTGATCAGCCCGTTCCTGCTATTCGACTTTGCGGGCCCACGCACGTTCGAGCCTCGCGAGGGTCGCCCGCGAGGCGTTGGACAGCATCCGCATCGTGGCTTCGAAACCGTGACCATCGTCTATGACGGCGAAGTCAGCCATCGTGATTCGACGGGCGGCGGCGGCACGATTGGCGCGGGTGAGGTGCAGTGGATGACGGCCGGCGCCGGAATCGTGCACGACGAGTTTCACTCGCCCGCATTTTCCCGGACCGGCGGGCCATTCCAGATGGTGCAGTTGTGGGTCAACCTGCCTCGCAAGGACAAGATGACCGCGCCCGGCTATCAGGCGATTACGCGCGATACGATTCCCGACGTGGCATTGGACGGCGGCCGGGCCCGCATCATTGCGGGTACATTCGGAATCAAGAATGGCCCGGCGCGTACGTTCTCGCCGGTCAATTTATGGGACGTCCGGCTATGTGCCGGTGCCCATCAAACCTTGCCGTTGCCGGAGGGACACACGTCGATGATTGCCGTGTTGTCCGGCAACGTCACCATCCAAGGCAAACGCATCGCCGAGGCCGAGATAGCGCGCTTCTCGCAAGCACACGAAGGCGTGGCGGTGACGGCGGATACGGATGCCGTGCTGCTAGTGATGACAGGAGAACCGATTGCCGAACCGGTGGTCGGACACGGTCCTTTCGTGATGAACAGCGAGGCGGAAATTCGCCAGGCCTTCGCCGATTTCCACAGCGGTCGCTTCGACGCGATGAGCGCCTGACGAAACGCGCGCGAGCACGTTCGTGGCGCAAGCGAGATTGCTTGGCGGTCGTGGGCCAAGGACCTTTGTACTGGTGCGGAACGACTCTGGAATTTCATCCTTCAGCAAGCAACGACTGCGGTGGGACAAAAATGAGTAATCGCACGGCCGGATGAACCTGCCCGCTTCGGACAATTTCGAGAGATGCTGTATCCCGAATACCGCGGAATCGCTCGATGTTGAACCGCCCCGGGAATTCGCAATAGCAAATCCGTTGCAAAGTCATGATCGCCAACCAGAAAAATTCGAGGAGAGATTCGTGAAGCAAACTGCGAAAGGCGAGTTCAACGTCAACCTCGCACCTCAAGTGTTGGCCGATACGGATGCCGACGCGTCGATGGGACGCCTGTCCCTGGACAAGCAATTCCATGGCGATCTTGATGCCCGCAGCAAAGGCGAAATGCTGAGCGCGCGCAGTAGCGTGCAAGGCTCGGCCGGCTATGTCGCCATCGAGCGCGTGACCGGCACTTTGCATGGTCGAAGCGGCAGTTTTGTGTTGCAGCACAGCGGCACGATGGATCGCGGCACAGCAACGCTGAGCGTGAACGTGGTGTCGGATTCGGGGACGGACGAACTCGTCGGGCTCATCGGCTCGATGGCCATCGACATTCGCGATGGCAAGCACTACTACATGTTTGAGTACACGTTGCCGGATTGATCGAGATCGCTGATTTGGAATGCCTGAACTGCCATGGCTATCGCGGTACCCGCAGCTTTCCGAAGCGCGACAGATCAAACGGCGTCAGCGCAGCGCTGGATTCTTCGCCATCCGCAAGTTGCGCAATCAACTCGCCCGTGATCGCAGCGAGCGTCAAACCCAAATGCTGGTGGCCAAACGCGTAGAGCACATTGTCGACCGCACGACAGCGACCAATCGCTGGCAGGTAGTCGGGCAAGGTTGGCCGCGCGCCGAACCAGCGCGTCGGCTCACCTCGCACAGGCAAGCCAAGTTCGCCGACGTGTTGTTGCAAGCGTTGCCACTTGCTCTCATCCGGCGGCGTGTCGAATGGCGCGAACTCAACGAAGCCGGCGATACACAATCCTGACTCGAAACGGGTGACGATGACCGAGCGATCCTCGAATACGAGCGGCGGCTGAACTGGCCAATCGTGATCGGTCCATTGCAGGTGATAGCCGCGTTCGGCAATGAGCGGCACCGTTTCACCGAGGTCGCGCATCAGCGAAGCGGATCGCGCGCCAGCGCAGACAACGATGCAATCAGCATCGATCACGCTGCCGTCTTCAAGCACGGCATTCGCATGCCCTGAGTCGCAACGCAATGCGACAACGCGATCATGACGGCGCACGCCACCGGCAGCGACGAAGGCATTCGCCATTGCGTCGGCGAGTCGCGGAAGGTCGGCAATCTGGCCGGTGCCGGAAAACGCAATGCCGCCGACGACCGGAACGTGAAGCATCGTATCCAAAGTGAGCCGCGCGCTTTCGTCGAGGTCGTTCCAGAGCGCTGTTCCGGTCGCCGCATATTGCCAATGCTCTCGACCACGCCGCGCAGTGTCGTTCGTTTCCCAGACGAGCAGATGACCGTCCTCGCGCATCAAATCCGGTTGGTCGAGCGCGTCGACCAAACGCCGCCAAGCCGGCAACGCAGCTGCCAGGAATTCGCTCAATGCGACCCGCCCTGCCCTCGCACGCCGCGAGCTGCACGCCGACACATATCGAGCGATCCATGGCAACAGCGCCCAAGGCCGACGCACGTCGAGCGGCCCGCCAAAGGCATGCAGTCGGCGCAGCGATGAAGCGAGCACCGCCGGCGACGCAAGCGGCTGGGTCTGCTCGGTCGCGATGTGCCCGGCGTTGCCCCATGAAGGCCCAACCTGATCCGCATCGGGATCGGTCAGCACCACGTCATGGCCGGCCGCCTGAAGCTGCAACGCGCAAGCATGGCCGATTACTCCGGCACCGATGACGAGGCGGCGTTTTGGTGAAACGCGGCTATGCGACATCGGCGATGGTTTCATGGAAAGACCATACATCCGACCTATTGTGCGGGTTCGTAGCGCGAGTCGAGACTATCGGGGCTTGCGTAGGACTAGCGTCGCCCCTATTATTGTACTCTCCGGTTTATTTTCGATTTCCATGATGCGACGTCTGTCCGCCGTCTCCGGATTTAGCCTTGTTTCTCGCCGCCGTTTGGCTCGCGCGGTGCTGCAAATCGCCTTGCTGGCCGCGCTCGATGGCTGCGCGGTTGGGCCGCAATTCGCCACCCCCGATGCACCCGCCGAAGCGGGCTATCGCAAGGATGCGTTGACCGCTCAGACGCGCGGCGTCGATGGCATTCCGCAGGGCGATGCCCAACGTTTCATTGAGGCAACACCGGTGCAAGCGCGCTGGTGGACCACGTTCAACAGCCCAGAACTCGACCGCCGCGTCGACGTTGCGCTTGCCAATAGCCCGACCATTGCTTCGGCACAAGCGGCCCTGCGACAGGCGCAGGCCAACGTCGACGCAACGCGCGGCGGCTTGTTCCCCACGGTCAATGCAAATGCCGGAGCGAACCGCTCCAAGAGTACGCTGGGGGGCTTCAGCAATAATGGAAACGCCGGCGGAGCGACAACGCCTGGCGCCGCGCGTGGCTCAGCGACGGCTTACACCATCTACAACGCTGGCGTCTCAGTCAGCTACGCGCCGGATTTGTTTGGCGGCGTGCGCCGTGGCGTGGAAGCACAGCAGTCACTGGAGGATGCGCAACGCTATCAGCTCGGTGCGACGTACCTGACGCTCGCCAGTAACGTCGCGACCACCAGCTTTCGCGAAGCCTCGTTGCGCGAACAGATTCGCAGCACCGAAGAAATCGTCAGCCTGTTCAACGAACAACTCGAACTGGTCCAGAAGCAGTTCGATGTCGGCGCAATCTCTATGAGCGATGTGTTGCAGTCACGCGCGCAGATCGCAAGTGCACAAGCGCAGTTGCCAGCGTTGCGCCAGCAACTGGCAGCGACGCAGACGCAGTTGGCCGTTTATCTCGGCCAGACGCCGGCAAATGCCGAATTGACCGCGCTGTCGCTGGACGCGATTGCGCTGCCCACCGATATCCCCGTCAGCCTGCCGTCTGAGCTGGTGCGCCAGCGCCCGGACATTCGTGCCGCCGAAGCTCAACTGCACCGCGCGACGGCGCAGGTCGGCGTCGCAACGGCGAATCTTTTCCCTCAGATTTCGCTGACTGGTTCCTGGGGTTCGCAGGCCATCGGCGGCGGCAGCGATTTGTTCGGTTCCGGCACCATCGTGTGGAGCCTGGGCTTGAACCTGCTGCAGCCGATCTTCCGTGGCGGCACCTTGCGTGCGCAGAAGCGCGCTGCCGAAGCCGGTCTGGATCAAGCGTCCGCAAACTACCGCAGCACGGTGTTGACCGCATTCCAGAATGTCGCCGACAGCCTGCGAGCGCTGGAACTGGATGCCGAAAGCCTCGCCGCCCAAGCCGAAGCCGAACAGGCCACAGCGAGCAGCCTCGATCTGGTCAAGAAGCAATACCGCGACGGCTCGATCAACTATTTCCAGGTACTTGATTCCACCCGCCTCTACCAGCAGGCGCGACTGGCAGTAATTGCCGCGCGTGCAGCACGCCTCGCCGATACCGCGGCGCTTTACGCGTCACTTGGCGGTGGTTGGCAGGAAACCGACACGGCGATGACGGGGTCGCCTGCACAGTGACGGCACCTAAAACCTCGACGAACTTCAATCCCATTTTGCGCCGCCAGCGGCGCTGCCCCATCCAAACCTTGAACGAGGAATGCGCATGAAATCGCGCAGTGAAGAACGCAAACCCAGCACTACCAAGCGCATGATCCTCATGGTCGTTATCGTCGGCTTGTTGCTGGCCGCGCTGATCGGCTGGAACGTGATGGGCAAGATCATGGGCGCGAAATTCGCGGCCAACATGCCGTTGCCGTCACAGACGGTCAGCTCGACCATTGCTGGCGAACAGAAATGGCAGCCCGAGCAAGCCAGCGTTGGCTCGCTGCGCGCTGTGCAGGGTGCCGACCTCGCATTCGATGTCGGTGGCATTGTCAGCAAGATTGGTTTTTCGTCGGGCCAGCAGGTCAAGAAGGGCGACCTGCTGGTGGAATTGAACGCCGACGAATTCGTGGCCCAACAGCGACAGCTGGAAGCGAACGCGGCGTTGCTGAATACCACGCTGGATCGCTCCAGGCAGCAGTTGGAATACAAGGGCATCAGCCAGGCTGCGTACGACAGCGCCGCAGCCAACGTGAAGGCCGCGCAGGCCGGCATCAACCAGCAACGCGCGCTGGTCGCCAAGCGCCAATTGCGTGCGCCATTCGATGGCCGAACCGGCATTGTCACCATGACTGCTGGCAGCTACATCAACGCGGGCACGCCGGTGGTCACGCTGCAACAACTCGATCCCATCTACGTCGACTTCAACGTGCCGCAAGGCAGCCTCGGCGAAATGAAGGTCGGCCAGAAGCTGGCGCTGCGCGTGGAAGGCTTCAAAGATCGTACTTTTGACGGTGAGGTCACCGCGATCAGCCCAAAGCTGGATGCATCGACGCGCAATGCGCAGGTCGAGGCACGTATCCCGAATACGGATGAGGCGCTCAAGCCCGGCATGTTCGCCGACGTGTCGATCGAAATCGGCGACGAGAAGAGCTACCTCACCCTGCCGCAGGCCGCGATCACCTTCAATCCGTATGGCGAGACGGTGTTTTTGGTGGTGAAGCCGGGCGAAAAAGTGCCGGGCAAAGATGCCGACCCGGCCGCTGCTGCGCCGAAGAATGGCATCGCCGACGCAAACGCCGACGAAAAAAAGGATGCGAAGCCGGCCGACGATGGCATTAATCACTCAGACAAGCCGACCGCGCAGTCGGTATTCGTCACGACCGGGGACAGGCGTGGCGACCAGATTGTGGTATTGAGCGGTATCAAGGCCGGTGACGAAGTGGTCACCAGCGGCCAGCTCAAGATCAAGAACGGCACGCCACTGGTCATCGACAACACGCACCAGCCGGCGAACGAAGCTGCCCCGACCCCGCAGGAAAAGTAACGGCGTGAGCGCACCCCTCTCCATGCCATGCGCAAGGCCAGCATGTGCTGAGTTTCGCGTGTTGCAGCAACAGACCAACGAGTTGCCATGAAATTCACAGATGCATTCATCCACAAACCGGTCTGGGCCATCGTCATCAGCCTGACCGTTCTGGTGCTCGGATTGCGTTCGGTTTCCGATCTCAACGTGCGCCAGTTCCCGAAAACCGAGAACGCTGTCGTCACCGTCAGCACAGCTTATTTCGGTGCCGATGCGCAGACCGTTGCCGGCTTCATCACGCAGCCGCTGGAATCGGCGATCGCGCAGGCGCAGGGCATCGACTATCTATCGTCGTCCAGCGTCAGCGGCGTGTCGTCGATCTCCGCGACGCTAAAGCTCAACTACGACTCCAATCGCGCGTTGACTGAAATCCAGACCCAGGTCAGTTCGGTCCGAAATCGTTTGCCACCGCAGGCGCAGCAGCCGGTAATCTCGGTGCAGGTCGGCGAAACGACGGCGTCAATGTACCTGGGTTTCTACAGCGACAGCCTGCCGACGAACAACATTACTGACTACATCCTGCGCGTGATCAAACCGCAGCTCGACGCCGTGGAAGGCGTGCAGGAAGCGCAAGTGCTGGGCGGTCGCCAGTTCGCGATGCGTGCCTGGCTTGACCCGATGCGCATGGCCGCGCAAGGCGTCACTGCCGCAGATGTGTCCAAGGCCCTGGCCGCCAACAATTATCTTGCCGCAGTCGGATCAACCAAAGGCGATTCGACCACCACGTCGCTGACTGCGTCGACCGACCTGCATACCGTCGAAGACTTCCGCAAGTTGGCAGTGCGCAGCAAGGACGGCGCCGTGGTGCGACTGGAAGACGTCGCCAATGTGGTCCTCGGCGCAGAGGACTACAACTCGTTCGTCGCCTTCGACGGCAAGCAGTCGGTGTTCATCGGCATAAAGACTTCACCCGATGCAAACATCCTTGACGTCGCAGAACGCGTCCGCAACGCGTTTCCCGACATCCAGCAACAGTTGCCAACCGGCCTGTCGGCGAACATTGCCTTCGATGCCACCGACTTCATCAATACCTCGATCGAGGAAGTGGTGAAGACGCTTATTGAGGCGCTATTGATCGTCACCCTCGTGATTTTCCTGTTCATGGGTAACTTCCGCGCTGTGATCATTCCGGTGATCGCGATGCCCCTTTCGCTCATCGGGGCGTTCTTCGTCATGCTGATACTTGGCTACACGATCAACCTGATCACCTTGCTTGCGTTGGTGCTGGCGATCGGGCTGGTCGTCGACGACGCCATCATCGTCGTGGAGAACGTCGATAGACACATCACCGAGGAAGGCAAGACACCTCTGCAAGCGGCGCTGATTGCCGCACGCGAATTGACCGGGCCGATCATCGCAATGACGATCGTGTTGATCGCGGTATACGTGCCAATCGGATTCCAGGGCGGCCTGACCGGTGCGCTGTTTACCGAATTCGCATTCACGCTGGCTGGCGCAGTCACCGTTTCCGCGATCATCGCCTTGTTCCTCAGCCCGATGCTGAGTGCGAAATTCCTGCGCAACGATCACGACAGCAATCGCTTCGTCAAATTCATCGACACGCGTTTTAGTGAACTTCATGGTTGGTACGCACGCCGCCTGCACGGCACGCTCGATACCTGGATCGTGCCCGTGGTGATGGGATTGATGCTGCTCGGTGGCACCGTGTTCCTCTTCATGAATTCCAAGTCCGAACTCGCCCCGCAGGAAGACCAGGGTTTCATCCTTGGCATCGCAACCGGTGCGCCAAATGCGGCGCCCAAGCAGGTCGAGGGCTACATGAAGCAGATGCAGGAAATCACTTCGACGATTCCTGAAGTGCGCCAGACGTTCCAGTTGTCTGGTGTCGCCGGAGCCAACTCGGTGTTGACCGGCGTGAAGCTCAAAGACTGGGGCGAACGCGACCGCAACGGCACGCAGATCCAGAAGGAACTGCAGCAGAAGTGGGGCGCCATGGCCGGCACCAATGCGTTCTCGTTCCAGCCACCCTCCTTGCCCGGGGCGCAAGGCCAGCCCGTGGAAGTGGTGATGTCGACCACCGAGCCATTCGAAAACCTGTTCGAAGTTGCACAGAGCGTGTTGGCGCGATTGAAGGCGAGCGGCAAATACTGGTTTATCGACATGAACCTGAAGATCGACAAACCGCAGAGTACGGTCGAAGTGGACCGCGAAATGGTGACTTCGCTGGGGCTGACCCAGCAGGATGTCGGCGCGTCACTTGGCGCTGCGCTGGGCGGCGGCTTCGTCAACTATTTTTCGATTGCCGGTCGCTCGTATCGGGTGATCCCGCAGGTGTTGCAGAAGGATCGACTCAATCCCGACCAGGTGCTCGACTACTACATCCGCACGGGTGATGGATCGGTTGTGCAGGCATCGACGGTTGCCAGCATCAAGAACTCGGTGGTGCCGCAATCGTTGACGCGATTCCAGCAGCTCAACTCGGTAACCTTCAATGGTGTGCCGAGCGTGACCCAAGGCGAAGGCATCGCCGAAGTGGTGAATGCCATCCGCGAGATCGCGCCGGCCGGCTACCAGATCGACTACGGCGGCCAGGCGCGCCAGTTTGTCAACGAATCCGGCGGCTTCGCGCTGACCTTGTTGTTCGCCTTGGTCATTGTCTACCTGGCGCTCGCCGCGCAGTTCAACAGTTTGCGTGATCCGATCGTGATCCTGGTGTCGGTGCCCATGGCGCTCTTCGGCGCGATGATCTTCATCAACCTGATACCGGGCTTCGTACAGATGGACTCACTGTCCACGCGATGGGCAACCTCGCTCAACATCTACACGCAGGTGGGTCTGGTCACGTTGATGGGCCTGATCTCCAAGCACGGCATCCTGATCGTCGAATTCGCCAACGAATTGCAACGCGCGGGCAAGACCAAGCGCGAGGCGATTGAGCAGGCCGCAGCGACGCGACTTCGTCCGATCCTTATGACCACGGCGGCAATGGTGCTCGGCGTCATCCCGTTGGTCATTGCCAGCGGCGCCGGCGCAGCCGGTCGTTACAACATGGGCTTGGTGATCACCACCGGGCTCACCATCGGCACCATCTTCACGCTGTTCGTCGTACCGGCTTTCTACATGTTGCTGGGTACTGACCACAGCAAGGACAGGGCGAAGGAGTCGGCCGCAGAAGTCGACGTCGACAAACCGCTAACCTCTCACTAATGTACTTGCCCAATGAAAAACCCGGCCTTGCGCCGGGTTTTTCGTTTCGGATATCGCGATATTTCAACCGGTCAACGCAATTGTCTTTTCCTTCACCGCGCTGATCCGCTTCTCGAGGTAATGGATGTTTTGTCCACCCTGCTGGAAACCGGCATCGGCGAGGATGCGCTGTTGTAACGGAACGTTGGTCTTGATCCCTTCGACTACGGTTTCCGACAGCGCGATGCGCATGCGCGCGATGGCGGTTTCGCGATCGCGGCCGTGCACGATCAGCTTGCCGATCATCGAATCGTAGTTCGGTGGAATGCGATAGCCGTCGTAGAGATGAGTGTCGATGCGCACGCCGGGACCGCCGGGTGCTTCAAAGCGCTTGATGATGCCGGGACTGGGCATAAAGGTGTCCGGGTCTTCGGCGTTGATGCGGCACTCGATGGCGTGGCCGGTGATTACGATGTCCTGCTGACGCAGTGACAACTTCTCGCCGCCGGCAATCAACAGTTGCTCGCGGATCAAATCAACACCGGTGATCAATTCCGTGACCGGATGCTCGACCTGGATGCGCGTGTTCATTTCGATGAAGTAGAAACGGCCGTCTTCGTAAAGGAACTCGAAGGTGCCAGCGCCGCGATAGCCGATGCGCAAACAGGCGTCGACGCAAACGCCGCCAATCTTTGCGCGCTGCTTGTCAGTGATGCCGGGTGCCGGCGCTTCTTCGACGACTTTCTGGTGGCGACGCTGCATCGAGCAGTCGCGTTCGCCCAAGTGGATCGCGCTGCCCTGACCATCGGCGAGAACCTGGATTTCCACATGCCGCGGATTCTCCAGATATTTCTCCATGTAGACCTGATCGTTGCCGAATGCGGCGCGCGCTTCGCTGCGCGTCATCGAAACGGCGTTGCCCAGATGGGCTTCGGTATGCACTACCCGCATGCCACGACCGCCGCCGCCGCCGGACGCCTTTATGATGACTGGATAGCCGATATCACGGGCGATGCGGATGTTTTCAGCCGTGTTATCACCGAGGGGACCGCCCGAACCCGGTACGCACGGAACGCCTGCGGCCTTCATTGCACGGATCGCTTCCACCTTGTCGCCCATCAGCCGGATCACTTTAGGCGTCGGTCCGATGAAGATGAAACCGGATTGCTCGACGCGCTCGGCGAAGTCGGCGTTCTCGGAAAGGAACCCGTAGCCCGGATGAATCGCCTGCGCGTCGGTAACTTCGGCGGCGGCAATCAATCGTGGGATGTTGAGATAGCTTTCGGATGCCGGCGCGGGACCGATGCAGATCGATTCGTCGGCCATGCCGACATGCTTGAGATTGCGATCAACCGTCGAATGCACGGCAACGGTGCGGATACCGAGGGTATGACAGGCGCGCAGCACGCGCAGGGCGATCTCACCGCGATTGGCGATCAGGACTTTGGAGAGCATGGCCTAGCCGATCACGAACAGGGGTTCGTCGAATTCGACCGGGCGGCCATTCTCCACCAGGATCGCCTTGACCGTGCCGGCGTGTTCGGCCTCGATCTGGTTAAACATCTTCATCGCTTCGATGATGCCGATGGTTTCGCCGATCTTGACCTGCTGGCCGACCTTGAGGAACGGTGCCGCGCCGGGCGATGCCGACGAATAGTAGGTGCCAACCATCGGCGATTTGACGACCTGGCCCTCTGGCGCCGGCGGCGAACTTGGCGGCGGTTCCGTTGCTGCCGCGGCATCTGCGGCAGCAGAACGTTCCGCTGCCGGCGTCATCGGCGGTATCGCTGCGACCATCGTTGGGGCGCCGATCGAGAATCCTTTCGGGAAGCGCGACAGGCGGACGATTTCTTCGCCTTCCTTGATCTCAAGCTCGCTGAGGTTGGATTCCTCCAGCAGGTCGATGAGTTTCTTGATTTTGCGCAGGTCCATGGAACGTCCTGTTGGTCGCCGCCAGAGCAGCGCAAAGTGGAAAGGTTCTAGCGTGCAGCCGCGAGGCGACGCAGGATTGCTTGCAATGCCATGCTGTAGCTGTCGGCTCCGAAGCCAGTTACGACGCCGATGGCGAGATCGGAAAGATACGAATGGCGGCGAAATTCCTCGCGCGCATGCACGTTGCTGAGGTGCACCTCAACAAACGGAATCGCCACCGCGCTGAGCGCATCACGCAAAGCAATGCTGGTGTGGGTAAAGGCGCCGGGATTGATGATGATGTAGTCGATACGCTCGCCGCGCGCGGCGTGGATGCGGTCGATCAGGGCGTGCTCGGCGTTGGACTGGAAGCAATCGAGCGTCGCGCCTGCGGCTACTGCCAGGTCGCGCAGATCGCGTTCGATATCGTCCAGAGTTTCGCTGCCATAAACCTCAGGCTCGCGACTGCCGAGCAGATTGAGGTTGGGACCGTTGAGTACGAGTATCGCTGCCACCAGAGCCTCTCCGGCAGCGCCTGAAAACCCGGCGCCGCCTGAATCAAACAGGGACGGCAGTCTGCAATAGCGCTCCGATGATGTCCAGTTCGACGACGTTGGCGGATGTTTGAGGAGTTGCGAGCTGCTTCAAAGCCGTGGCCAACGCATTCCGCACCGAAACCCCGACGAAAACTGCCCGATTTTCCCCTGAAACGCCTGCACTTTCTGGTTTCTTGGCGCTGCGCGGTTATGCTTTGCAGCCGGGGGACCAGGCGCCCCAGCCACGATGGGAACGATGAATGCGCAGTTTCGTCTACAAGAGCGTCCGCAAGGCCGATACCTACCTGTACCTGCGCGACGAAGGCGATTTTGAGGCGATCCCCGCCGAACTACTGGAGAAGTTAGGCCCTCCCGTGTTCGTGATCGAATTGCTGCTGGACTCAAGCCGTCCATTGGCTCGAGAGGACGTCGAAGCCGTCATGCGCAACCTGACCGATCACGGTTACCACCTGCAACTGCCTCCGGCCGCCGCAGAATCCGACCGGCTTGCATGACTGCAACACTTGCGAACCCTCTGACTATCGCCGGCCTGGTCGTTCCGGGTTTGGTGGTGCAGGGACTGTGCATGTTTGGCCTGCTGTTGATCCAAACGCTTTTAGCGTGGGCGGTCGCGTCGAGCTTGCGACTGGGTGATGACCGTTCCCATCGCCTGCGCCGCCTCGCCAGCCATTTTATTGTTTCTGCTTTGTTGCTTGGGCTGGTTGCAGCCACCCTGACCTTGCCGCTCGATGCATTGCTGCGCGATCACTCGTTTAACGCCGCGCTGATTTTTTCGGCAGCCTTGCTGTTGCCGCTGCTGGTCTTGTCACGCACTTGGCTACTCTTTGCATTGCCGCTGATCGCCGACGACCAGGCGGCGCGACCGCGCGCCTTGCTGCGTGAGGCATGGCAGTTGAGCGGCGACGGCGAATTATTTTTCACCCACGGCTTGCCGGGAGCAATGGCGTCGCTTCTGGCGTCTGCCGGAATTCTGCTGCTGACATTTCGCCCGCAATTGTTTCCCATCGCAAACCTTGGTCTGGCTGCGCTGTTGTTGGTCGCGATCGTCATCCCATTCGCGCAACTGATGGTGCTGACCCGTGGCCGCCGACTGCTCGACTCCGCCGCTAAAGCGAAACACCAGCGTGTTCGATTCAGTGAATGGCATGCTGACGAACAAGGTAAGCGACGCCTGCCGAGCGGGCTGCGCAAGGCAGAACTGGATGCCAGCCTGCTTGATGCCTTGCGTGGTGGCGATGTCGCGCTCGCGTTCGAGGCGCTGGACCAAGGCGCTGATGCCAACGTAATACCCGAGTCGCAGCAACGCGATCATCGTGGCGCGCTGGCGCTGGCGGTCAGCCTGCCCGACTTGCGCGCACTGCGCGCGCTGATCGCCGCTGGTGCCGATGTCAACGGTTACAGCGGCAGCATCACACCCCTGCTGGCGGCAACACGCGACAGCTATGAAGGTCGCAGCGAAGCGGTGTTGACCTTGCTCGCAAATGGCGCCGATCCACGCCGAGCCGATGACGACGGCAACACCCCCCTGCATCACGCGGCGCGCTGCGTGGAGCCGACAGTCGCCGCGCAATTGCTGGATGCCGGTGCAGAAGTCGACGCCATCAACCACGACCGACACACGGCGCTCGGCGTCGCCTGCGCCAATTCGAACGAGCGCATGGTTGCCTTCCTGCTCGAACGCGGCGCGCAGGCGTGGCTGGAATCCGCGGAACCGCCGTTGTGCCTGGCGACAAGCATTGCCGAAGACGATCCCGGCGTGGTCAAGTTGTTGCTCAAACGCAAGGCACGCATTGAATCCACCGGCAGCGAGGGCCGCACCGCGTTGATTGGAGCGTGCGCCGCCGGTCACCACCGCATTGTCGATGCGCTGCTCGCGGGCGGCGCCGATGCCGATGCGGTCGCGACCAATGGCAAAACGCCTCTGATGGCAGCCGCCGAAGTCGGCGCGGTGGACATCCTGCACGCGCTGATCAAGCGCAAGGCCGATGTCGACCGCGTCGATGGCGAAGGTCGAACCGCGCTTGCCCTCGCCTGCATGTCGCCCGATGCGCACGAAGACAGTGTTCGCGCACTGATCGCTGCCGGTGCAACACATGCGCGTGCCGACCAGGATGGCCTGCGACCGGTCGACCACGCCGCCGCTTCAGGACGCTGGCACGTGGTCGCCCTGCTCGACCGGGATTACCAATTGCCGAGTAACGTCAGCGTCACCGTCGATGCGATGGAACCGTCGAGCGCAGAACACCTCGCCGATGCCTTGCGCTTTGAACACTGGCGCGTCGCCGCCGCCTACCAGGGAATGATTCGCGACTGGTCAACGAATGCACGGATCAACCTGCTACGCCTGATGGACACGCCACACCAGACCGCAGCGCGCGACTGGCTACTCAATCGCGGCGTGGACGCGAGCGCGAAGCTCGACGGCGGTCATTCCCTCACCGCGCAGCTGATCGACGAATTGCCGGACAGCTTGCCGCTGCTCCGTCATGTATCGGAACGCGGCGTTGCGGTTAACGGCAGAGGTGTGGTCGCGCAGGTGCTTGCGCAAGCTGTGTCGATTGATGACAACGCCGATCTGCTGTCGTTCGCATCGCAGTTGATCGCACAGGGTGCGGATTGTCACGGGCATCACGCAGGACAACACGCCATCCATCTCGCTGTCGCCTGTGGCGATGCTTCGTTGGTCGAAGAATTGTTGATGCGTGGCGTCGATCCAAATAGCCGCAACAACGGCGGTCGCACGCCCTTGCATGCGGTGGTCGAACGCGATGGCGATGTTGGCATGGCGCTGGTTCCACTGCTGCTGCGCGCGGGCGCGCAACCGGAGATTGCCGCAGCGAACGGCGAGACAGCACTCGGTCTTTGCCTTGCGCAAGGCAAGCGAGAACTGGCGATGTGGTTGAACTGGACCCGTTGGTCGCTACCCGGTCGGCCATTGCGTGACATCGATCTTCCTGCCGCCGCCGCCGCCCACGACGCCGATGCTGTCAGCCGCTTGATCCAGCTTGGGCTGGCAATAGAAACTGAAGATGCGCGTGGCGCAACGGCACTGATTCGTGCTTGTGGCGTCGGCGATGTGCGCGCCGTCGCCGTGTTGCTGAACGCCGGCGCCGACTACGCTCATTCGGCCAGCAGCGGTGTCACACCCCTTTCGGTGGCGATCAGTGCGCGGCGCGAATCGGTCGTCCGGCTGTTGCTGGAGCGAGGTGTCGATGTTGCCCAATGCCTGCCTCGCGGCATCACCGCGCTGCATGTCGCCGCCGCGCTTGGCCTGCCGGCGATCGCCGCGCTGCTGCTCGATGCTGGCGCTGAGCCTGTCGGCTTCGATGCGACCGGCACCACCGCGCTTCACGCCGCGGCGCGATTTGGCTTCGCCAGCTCCGACACGGCCAGTGCATCGGCATTGTTCGAGCACTTGTTGCGGCACGGGGCGAAGACCAGCCAGCAGGACGATCAGGGCAGCGACACGTTGATGCTGCTGCTGGGCTCCCGCGCCGAACCCGGAACCGCATGCGATGCACAATCACTGAGCCTTTTGACCGCTCGCTTGATTGAGCACGGTGCCGTTCTGGATCAACAGGACGATCGCGGCGTCAGCGCCCTTCATGCCTGCGCGATGCATGGCCTGGTTGGCTGCGCGCGCCAACTCAAGGCACGCGGCGCGCCGCTGGACTTGACTGATGGACTCGGCCGCAACGCTGGCGAAGTTGCCGCGAAGCTCGGCTACGCGGAGCTGGCAACCGAACTTGGTGCGAACCGCCATGCCATGCCAGGCGTGCGCCAGATGCTGCGCAAACGCGCTTCGGACTGATTGGTCGGTACGACGCGCCGAGACTGCATTCTCGTCTATTTTTTCATCGGCTTGGCAAGCTCGCACGAATCTGCGCGTTCGCAGTGCAACTTGGCACGGATTGCTAAGCTGTCGCCATGACGAAAACTTCATACGCCGCTGCCGACACTCTGCGCTCCGGCGATATGCCCGATACCGATCAACCCTTGCGCGACGACGTCAATCGCGTCGGTGCGCTGGTCGGCGAAATCATCGCCGAGCAGGAAGGCGAGGCGTTCTTCGATGTAGTTGAGCGGATCCGCCGCTCCGCCATCGTCTACCGCGAAACAGGCGCTGATCTGGAACCACTGGAGCGCGAATTGGCTGGTTGCGACCTGACTCATTCCCTCTCGTTGGTGCGCGCGTTTGCGACTTACTTCCAGGCCGTCAACGTCGCCGAACGGGTGCATCGTATCCGTCGTCGGCGCGACTACGAGCGCAGCGGCGCAGCCGGGTGGCTTGCGTGATGTGCTGGAACGCTTGAGTGGCGACGGCGTCAGCGCAACCGAGATCGCAGAGGTCGTCGCTCGGCTGCTGATCGAACCCGTATTTACCGCGCATCCGACCGAGGCGGTGCGACGCGCGATGCTGGAAAAGGAACACGAGTTGGTGCGCCGCCTGATCGCCGGACTCGATCCGGATCATGCGCCTGTCGAACAAAGCATCGACCTGGAACGGATGCGCGTTGCACTGACCACCAGTTGGCAAACCGCCGACACGGCACTCGAAAAACCTTCCGTGGCCGACGAACGCGAGCATGTCGGCTTCTACCTGACCGACGTGCTGTATCGCATCGTGCCGATGTTTTACGAAGTGTTTGGCGAGGCCCTGCAGAAGACCGGTGTCGAGATCGTGCTCGCCAAAAGCGACATGGCGATCTTCCAGCGTTACTCACGACTCGCCGAAGCGGACGCGCACGAACAGTGCCACGCCGTCATCAGCGCGGAATTTGAGCGCGTTCGAGACACCGTCCTCGCGATCAAGGATGAGAACGAACTCCTTGCCCACGACCTGCGATTGCGCCAGCCGATCCGGCTACGCAACCCTTACGTCGATCCGATCAGCTTGTTGCAGGTCGACCTGCTTGCACGCTGGCGCGCCGCTGATCGCAAAGACGACGCATTGCTGCAAGCACTGATTGCGACGGTGAATGGGATTGCGGCGGGGATCCAGAAAACGGGGTGATTGCACCGGGGTCTGGAATGAAGTAGCGAGCGATGCCGAGAGCAGGATTTTCCCGGTTTGCGGCGGAAGCTCGTTGAATGGCACCTACGAGCTCCAAACTACGGCCATCACCACGGGTGGAATCTCCTGCGGAGGTTGACCAGCTCCGCTCTTCGTGAAACGCCTCACCCTACGAGTTCCACCCTACCAGCTCTACGCGTTGAGACTACTGCGCTCGTCGGCCTTGGTGTTGCTACCGCGCTCATTAACGGCGACGTCAATCACCAGCCTGCGCATGGCAGCGACCAATGGCGTTCGGTTTTCCAGGACGATGCCGTTGGCCATCTCGCGCAGCGTGGTCAACAACTGCTCCAGCGCCGCACGGTAAGCGGGAAAACCACTCGGTGACTCACCGAATTCAGCCCACAGCGCACGCCAATGCCGCGCGAAGTGGCCGATAAGTTGATGCACGTCGCCCAGCCGTGGATGAGGCAGGCAGTCGTCCAATACAAAAGTCAAATGTTCCTTCACTTCCCACGGCGTCATTACGATCGGCACATTGGTCGATTCGACGAGCAACGTTGGCCTCGCGCCTGCTTCGAACGCGATCCGGTGCGCCTGCCAACCCGGCGGCGCGCCCTCGGGCACGCGAGCGCCCGCGACCAGATTCCAGAAGCCTGGGCCTCCGACCGTATCGGCCACCAAATGAGTGCGCGCGCGCTCGGCGGAATTGATGACGCGGTGTCGGCTCCAGGTATCGAAAAGCCAGCATTCGCCGGCGGCCATGTTCACAGCCGCGTCGCCACACTCGAAGCGAACCTCCGGCTGGGTCACGATCGGCACGTGAACGCGCACGTGTTCACGCCAGTAATAGTCAATATCGACGTGCGCCTGCACTTCGGCGTTTCCGGACAGGCGCATCAGCCGGCTGCGGCCCCATACGCCGCCAATCGCCGCCATCGTTTGCATCAACATCGGGCAGGCTAGCAATTCCGGGGTTGGTCGCATTGGCCCGCTGACCAGTTCACTCGACGCGTCGCCGCCGGGAGCGACCAACGGAATCGCCGAGTTGCCGGCAAAACCTTGCGGATGCGGCTGCCATGATGCGTCGCCCAAGGCGTCGATCTCAGCGGCCAGCACAGCAGCATCGAAGCTAATCGGCAACTGCAGGAAAGGCACCTGTAATTTCATGGTCCTGCTCCTCTAAAAATATCCGTCGATTCTATCAGCGTGGAT
>JAYUYW010000014.1:0-7937 GCA_043752325.1 Rhodanobacteraceae bacterium
GCAATTGCAATCCCGCCTGCCGTCTGTGCTTTGCAGCTACCGCTCACCTCAACGCGAATTTTCACCCCTGCTACGACCACCGGCACACGGGGTGCCACCTTCCTCAACGACCCACTCTGGTATGCCGCCAAGTACGGCGCTCCACAGCCTGGCAACAATGACGTCGATGGCGACGGCGTTCCCGACAACTACTTCCTGGTGACCAACCCGGCCACGCTGCGTACGCAGTTGGACAAGGCGTTCCAGGACATCATCACCAACTCGTTGCCGTCGGCCAGCATCGCGACCAGTTCGCCGCGCTACGTGCAGGGCTCAAGCCTTGCGTACGAGGTGTCCTACAACCCAAACGACTGGACCGGCGACCTGAAGGCCTACCAGTTGTCACCTGACGGTACGTACGCCAATGCATCGCCCATCTGGAGTGCCAGCGGGAGGATGCCGGCGTATGGCGTGCGCAATATTTTCACCGCCGAACGGTCAGCATCAACCTACACGGGTGTGCCACTCACCGTCGCGGGCATGTCCACCGCTACCAAGACGATCTTGCAAGGGTCGCTCGATCCAAACGTATTCGTCCCCTCGCAACTGATCGACTACCTGCGCGGCGACAAGAGTCGCGAAGTCGGCCAGCTCACCTGCACGACAGCGACCTGCATGTACCGCAAACGCAGTTCTAACCTGGGTGACGTGCTCAATTCAACGCCAGCCGTGACGGGTGTTACCAGCTTCGGCTACTCGCTGTTGCCGCCGGCGATTGCAACGGCAGCAGCAGTCAACGGCTACGAGGCCTATGTCACGAGCAAGAAGACCATTTTTGGCAATCAAAACAATCGGCCGATCATCTTCGTCGGCTCCAACGACGGCATGCTGCATGCGTTCGACGGTCGTGAAGCCACAGGCGGTGGCGTCGAGTTGTTTGCCTACATGCCACGCTCGATCATCGCCAATGTCCACGAACTCGCTCGGCCCAACTACACCCACAAGTATTTCGTGGATGGTACGCCGACTATTTCCGATGCCTATTTGGGTGGTAGCTGGAAATCGGTGTTGGTGGCGTCCGTTGGTGCCGGGGGCAGGGGTATATACGCATTGGATATCACCGCGCCACGCAATTTCAACGCCAGCAAGGTGATGTGGGAATTCGACAATTCGGTTGATAGCGACATGGGCCAGTTCCTTGGTCGGCCTGGTGTGGGCCTGACGCCGGACCGTAAATGGGTTGCCGTGTTCGGCAATGGATACAACAGCAATAGCCAGCGCGCGGTGTTGTTCGTCCGTGATCTGACGACTGGCGCGACCGTCGCCAAGCTTGACACCGGCGTCGGCTGCCCGACCACGCAGGTAGGTTGCACCACCGGCCCGAACGGCATGGCGACCGCAACGCTGGTCGATAACACCGGCGACGGCGTTGGCGACACCATCTACGCGGGCGACTACCTGGGCAACGTATGGCGCTTTGAGTACACGAGCGCCGGGAACACATGGCAAATCGGCAACGGTGGGCAACCCATCTTCGTGGCGAAAGATGGAACCGGGGCTTTGGCCAAGCGCCAGTCGATAACCAGCGGCTTGTACACCGTCGCCCATCCGCTGGGCGGCACGATGCTGGTGTTCGGCACGGGTCGTTACCTAAACGCCGACGACGCGGACGACTCCACGATTGGCCAAGGCACCCGGCCATCGGTCGATACTATCTACGGCATCTGGGATGCGGCGCGCGTATACGATCCGGCAACCGACACCTTCGTCACTACGGCGACGGACAGCAATGGCGTTCCGGTCAACTTGATTTCCTTGATGTCCCTGGCGGGAGGGCGTAGCGCGTTGCAGCCGCAGCAGTTCACCAGCTACGCGCCACTGACCGACACTGGCACGGGCGGCTTCCGCACGGCGACCCGCAATCCAGTCGAATTCCGCACACCGGATTCCCCGGGAACCAACGCGTCGCCGCGCTACATGGGCTGGTACATCGACCTCAAGTTCCAGAATGGCGGAACGGGCAGCAACGTGCTGGCCGGCGAGCGCGTGACGGCGACACCGCAAGGCATCCTCAATGACGTCGTGATCAATGTGTTCCGACCGTCAGGCAATAGTTGCACCCCTGGTGCGCAGAATGCGACGCTCGTGTTCGACGCCCTGACCGGCGGCGCCAGCTTCACGCCGATCCGCCCGGCCGGTGGCTGGCCACCCGGACAGCAACCACCCCCGGGCGCAATAGCGGGCACCGACACCGGCATTGTTCCACCCGCGGGTGAGCCACCGATCATCGTGGTGCGGCCGCCGGTACCTGTGGTGCCCTGCCTGCCGACCGACCCGACGTGCACCGCTCCGCCGGTGGTGAACACCGTCAACTCGTGCAGTTGGCGCTCGCCGAACGCGGCCAACCGAACGCCTGGCAAACTGATTCCGTGTGGTCGTATTTCATGGAAGCAGTTGCGATGAAGCCATCCTCACTGAACCGCATGGCGCGATCCAGCAACCGGCCCGGTATCGGCCGGCGGCGGGGTAAGGGTTTTACGCTGATCGAGATTATGATCACGGTCGCCATTGTTGCCATCCTGGCTGCGGTCGCTTTCCCGAGCTACCAGAACCAGGTCCGCCAGAGCCGCCGCGCCGATGCCAAGGCATTGATGCTGGACCTGACCCAGCAGTTGGAGCGGCGCTATACCACCGACCGCACCTACATCAACCTGACAGCAGTTTGCGGGCAATCGGTGCAATCCCCGACAACGGGGACTGCCTGGTACCAGGTCTCCACGGTTTGCACTGCGTCGGCCTATACCGTCACCGGCACCCCGCAAGGCACCCAAGCCAATGACGTCTGCGGCACGATGACCATCAACACCATCGGAACCCGCACGCCAAGCACGGATGGTTGTTGGTGATTTTTTGCTTCGATCTTTGATCGCGTTGTCGCCAATTTGATCAATCGCGTCGCTTTGCTGGCATTGGCTGGCACCACACTCCCTCCGACTTGATCCGGGGGCTTCGCCGGTCTGCCTCTGGTCGCTTCGCTTTTCCTGGCGACAGCACATACGAGCGACGCGAACAACAAGAAGCGGCGAACGGCAGGCGAGTGAAACGCTTGACCAGTCCTACGACAGCCCATTCGAGCGAAGCGAACGACAAAGCGCGGCGAGCGGCAGCACAGCGAAACGCTTGACCAGCCTGACGACAGCCCATACAAGCGAAGCGAACAACAAAACGCCGCGGGCAGCAGCCTGCAACGCGCCGGCCGCGCAACCGACTACGCGGAGTCGAATCCGCTGGCAAACACCGTGTCAGTCAACACGCCCAAGCCACTGCCATACGCGTAGCCGGGAAACACCGAGGCGAGGTCGTTGTTGCCAAGATGCGACACGACAACTTCGCTCAGCACCCGGCGATAGTCGGTGGTCGTCGCCAGATCCTCGTTCTGGTAAAGCTGCCCGGAATTCAATCCACCAAACGTTCCGTACAAACCGCCATTGACGCGATCACCTAGCAGCAGGATCGGATTGGCGCTGCCATGGTCGGTGCCCCTATTCGCGTTCTCGCGCAGACGGCGACCGAACTCGCTCTGCACAACAACAACCATGCGGTCGCCCAATCCGGACAAAGCGAGATCGGTGTATAGCGCATTCAAGGTTTGAGACAGACCGGCGACGCGACTGGCGTATTGGTTGAGGTTGGGATCGGCCTGGGCTCCGTCGCCCTGGTTCTCGTGCGTGTCCCATCCGCCGTAGTCCAGAGTCGCTACCTGAAGGCCGATATTTCGCTTGGCGATATTGGCGATCAGCTTGGCCTGGTTGGCCAATGTTGTCGCCGGTCCGGCTGTTGGATAGACCGCACCTGCCGACGGCGTGTAGCTGGCGATATTGAGCGTGTCGACCAGCTCGATAGTCTCGACTGCGCCGGTGCCGACCACGTCGAGATCGCCCATCCCCGTATACAGCTCGCGCAACGTCTTCGTCGTCGACAACTTGTAGGCCGGCTGGCCATCTAGCGTGAGATTATTCGCGTTCGGATGAAAGCTGGTCGGGTCGTCGAGCACCATGTTGTCGCGCCGTCCGCGCATGCTGGTCGGCGAACTGCTGCCGGCACTCAGCGAAGGAATGACCGCCCCGTCGGGAACTTGGCCGGCGCTCGCGAGATGACGCGCCAGCCAACCGGTGCCGATCGCCGAACTGCCGGGCGTGCCACTTTCGAGGTAATCCTGAGCATCGAAATGCGAGCGCGTGATCTGGCTTACGGGAAAGCCGCAGCCATGCACGATTGCCAGCTTGTTCTGTCCGTACAACTGATGCAGGCCGGTCGCGGCGAAGTTCAAGCCGTAGTTGCTGGTGCCAAGCGGCAGTGCTGCGGTGACGCCGCTGGTTCGGATATTGATGGTCGGCCTGGCCACTTCGTAGGCGGTGCGATCCGGTCCCGCGATCGGGCAGACGAAGTTCAGCCCGTCCATGCCACCCCGCAGGAACAGGTAAACCACGAATCTGTCTCCGGAGACTGCCGCCTGTGCCCGGTTCATGCGCAGGCCCAGTTGCATCCCGCCCAGCGCGGTCAGGCAGATGGTGGAGCCCTTGAGGAAACTGCGACGAGTGAGATTGGCCATGGTGATCTCCGGTCAGCGAACCATGAACTGCGGCGAGAACAGAATGCAGTTCACCATGCCCCGCAAGCGCGGATGCCAGTAGTTCGGGCTTGATGTGGTGCCGATGCCGAGCGTGTTGCCAGCCGGGCCATTTCCAATGCCGACATCGACGTCGAATATGGTTACGGTGTCGCTGCGGCGGCTCATGAAGTCGCGGATTTGCGTATGCAGTTCGGTGCCGCGCCAACCCATGGTCGCGCTCGGCGCCCAGCCCAGCGCGCGGCCCAGCCAGAAATCAGCAAGCAGGTTCGGCGTATGTTGTGCCGGCGAGCTGCTGAACTCGCCGAGCGTGATCGACAGGATCGGCGCGAGTGGCGTTTCGGTAGCGCCAAGCCGTGCATCGAGCACCCAGTCGATCGTTCGCCATGCATGCACAAACGCCGCGCTGTTCATCCAGTACTCGCTCTGCTCGGGAAAGCCATTTGGCGGTCGCCAGTTGAACGGCCGATGGCCGCTGCGCACGTAGCGATCCATGAACGAGTTGCTGTCCGAATCGTTGCGCCGCACCGTGAAATTGCAGCTAACCGCGCGCAGTGCCGAAATCACAAGCTCCAACGGTTTCTTGATCTTGTTGCCGAAGTTGCCGATATCACGGAATGATCCGGCACCGGCGTCAAACAGCAGGATCGCGCGCAAGGTCTTGGCGATCTGGTCGTCAGCCATCCGGTTCTGCCAGAACACGTCGGCGGCGTTGTCGACCACCACTTGCGGTGGGTTGTCGCCAAGGAATTTCTTCGCAAGTTTCAGCGCGATGTTCCGCGCCGTGCCGGGGTGATACGCGATGCGATCAAGGAAGGTGGCGTGTTCGGTCAGGAAGGGTGTGTTAGTCGCAGTGAACGCGCCAAGCACGCGCTTCTGTCCAATGTCGTGCTGTCCGCCAATCAGGTAGGGCAGGCCGGTATTTGGCTTACCACTGGAACCGCGATAGAAGGTCCAGCCAGTAAACGTGCGGGCCAGTTCGTAGACATCGGCATCAACAAAACCCACCGGCCAGCCGGCGCCGGGTTGTCCTGCCGGGATCAGCGGAACCTCGGATTGCTGCAACTGCGGACCGAGGTAGTTGAGCGCACCCAACGTGTGCAGCTCGATGATCTCGCGGGCATAGTTCTCGTTGAAGCTGGGCGCGCGATTGATGTAGTTGTCAAGGTAATACAGCATCGCCGGCGATTCGAAGCTCTTCTGCAACATGCTGCGAAAGTTGCCGAACGCATTCTTGCGGATCACGTCACGATCCACGCTGGTCCAGGTTGGCGCCGCGTAACGGTCGAAGCCGGGGCAATTGAAATGGTTGTGCCAGAAATCGGCGAGCTGCTCGTGCAGTCCCCAGCGCGAATAGAAGCCGCGCACGAACACGGCGCGTTCGATCTCGCGGGTCGGCCAGTCGCGCGTAAAGGTCTGGCCAGTGATCGCCCCATTCACCTCGTGATCAAGCCAGAGCTGATCAAAGGTCTTGTTCAACGTGACATAGTCGATGCTCGCCAGGCGATTGGCTACGTCAGGGTCGGTCACATTGCCGCCAGCGTCCAAGGTCGGTGCCAGCTGCTCGTCGACAAACGCGGTAAGCCGAGCATCGTCCGTGCCTCCGAGCGCGTTGAAGGCGTCAACACTGAAGGCGCTGCCCTTGCGCGGCCCGAAGCCAAGCCGGCCCAACACGTAGACCGCGAATGGCGGCGTCAAAACACGGTCACTTAGACCGTCGATAACCGGTGCGGCAATTTGCATGATCATTCCCCGCGAATAACGCCGCCGTGGCGTCGCTCGATCATCTACCACATCGCGTCAAAATGCACTGCGATATTTGCAATCTTGTGATATCCCGCGCACAAAAAGCCCCGCACGCTGGCGGGGTTCTGGTCGCAGCGACTATTTCTGTCGCACGATGCAATTCTTGGTGCCCAGGAGAGGACTCGAACCTCCACGGTTTTACCCGCTAGTACCTGAAACTAGTGCGTCTACCAATTCCGCCACCTGGGCAGGTGCCGCCGGAACGGGATGCCGTTCAAGGGGCGCGAACGATACTTGGCGGTCGTCGCAGTGTCAACGAAAATACAGGCGTTGACGACGGCCAGGAGGCTAGTGGAGCAATGCGTCGATTGCATTCGACCGGCCGCTCGTTCAGCCTGACATCCAACACGCAACCCATTCTCGACCAAGGCGCTCCTTATCGTGCCCAGCAAGAACAAGAACTCCCGCTCCGTGCGCAAGGCAGCGACTGCCAAGCGCCAAGCCGATCCGTCGAAAGGCGACCCGCGCAGACCCGTCAGTGGCGCCGCGCCGTCACGGCCTTCGAAAGGCGCAGCCAACAAGAGTGTTGCGAAGCCGAAGCCACCGGCCTGGCTGCCGCAGGTGACGGGACCATTGGACCAGCGCTCAGCAGGTGAAAGAGGTCCGCGCAAGGAAGGCCAGCGAGAGGGCACCAAGCCGGCACCGTGGTTGCCAGACGTACGGCCCGCGCAGGGACGTGGAGACGAGAAACCGCCGTCGCGATCTGGCGCTGATTCCCAGCAGGGGAAACCTTCGGCATCACGACGCGACGATCGGCGCGGCGTGCACGACCCGTATGCGTCGCGCGAAGCAAAGCGCTACGAGCGACCTATCCCCAGCCGTGAGGCCATCCTCGCTTTGCTGGCCGATCGCGGCAGCTTGATGAACGCCGAGTCCATCGCGGAAGCCCTGAAGCTGGAGGATGCCACCGACGCGGAAGCATTGGACAAGCGGCTGTCGGCGATGGTCCGTGACGGGCAGTTATTGCAGAATCGCCGCGGTGGTTACGGCGTTTCCGCCAAGCTCGACCTGATTGCCGGTGGCGTGATCGCGAATGCCGAAGGCTACGGCTTCTTGCGCCCCGATGCCGGCGGTGATGACCTGTATCTGTCACCGCAGCAGATGCGCGCGGTGATGCACGGGGATCGCGTATTGGCCAGCGTGATCGGCGTGGACAGACGCGGCCGCAAGCAGGGCGCGATTGTCGAAGTGCTGGAGCGGCGCTCACCGCGACTGGTCGGTCGAGTGCTGGTCGAGAACGGTGTCGTCGTGGTGACGCCGGATGATCGACGCCTGCATCAGAACATCCTGATCCCGCCGGACAAGACCGAGGGCGCGACCAACGGCCAGATCGTGATCGCCGAGATCACCGATCCGCCGACCCAATACCGCGGCGCGATGGGACGCATCATCAGCGTGCTTGGCGAGCGCTTGAAACCTTCGCTGATCGTCGAAATGGCGATTGCCAGCCACGATCTTCCGCGCGAGTTTTCGCCCGAAGTGTTGCGTGAAGCAGCGACGGTCGAACCGATCGTTTCGGAAT
>JAYUYW010000015.1:0-3107 GCA_043752325.1 Rhodanobacteraceae bacterium
GCCGGTCACGATGCCATCCAACTCAATGACCGCGGCCATTTTTTCGCGGTCGCAGCGCGGGTGATGCGCCAGATTCTGATCGACCATGTGCGTGCCCGCGCTGCGCTTCGACGCGGTGGCGACATCCAGTTCGCAACGATTGCGACAACGGCACTGCAAGCGGTTGCCGAGCATCGCGATGACGATGTACTTGCACTGGATGAAGCGCTCGCGAAGCTGGCCAGCGTGGATGCGCCGCTTGCGGCATTGGTCGAGATGCGTTTCTACGCTGGGCTGGAACTGGCTGACATCGCTTCAGTGATGAATCGTTCCGAGAGCTCATTGAAGCGCGACTGGCGACGCGCGCGGGCCTTCCTGAGACGCGAAGTGATGGAAACTTGAGAAATGAGCCATGAGTGATTCCTCAAAACGCTGGAGCGAGTTGTCCGCACTGTTCGAAGAACTGGTCGAATCAACGCCCGAGGAACGCAAACGACGTCTCGACGAACTCGACAGCGTCGATCCACTTCTGGCTGATGAGTTGCGAGCGCTTCTTGCGGCGGACGCATCCGAGTACACCATGCTCGACAGTGATGCATCTTCAGCCGCGGCATTCACGACCACGCGCGACGCGAAGCCGAGCGACGGCATGGCGGGACCGTACCGATTGCTGCGCTCGATCGGCGTCGGCGGTATGGGCGAGGTGTGGCTGGCCGAGCGCACCGATGGTGCCTACGAGAAACACGTGGCCGTGAAGTTGCTCAAGCGCGGCATGGATACCGACGCCATCCTGCGCCGCTTTTTGCAGGAGCGACAGATTCTGGCGCGACTGCACCACAACCATATCGTGCGCCTGGTCGATGGCGGCAAGAGCAGCGATGGCCGTCCTTACTACGTGATGGACTTCGTTGATGGCCAACCCATTACCGACTTCGCACGCGAGCAATCGCTCGACGTGCGCGCACGAGCGACCCTGCTTGCCAAAGTCGCCGATGCGGTCGCTTACGCACACAGCCAGTTGATCGTGCATCGCGACCTGAAACCGTCCAACGTTCTTGTAGATACCAACGGCGAACCGCGCGTGCTCGATTTCGGCATCGCCAAGCTGATCGAGGAAACCGACGACGCGATGGTGACCGGCACCGGCATGCGCGTGCTGTCACCTGCGTATGCAGCGCCCGAGCAAATCCTTGGCGAAGCGATCGGCACGCCAACCGATGTCTTTGCGCTCGGACTGATGCTCTACGAACTGCTGGTTGGTCAATTGCCTCAGCAGCGCCAGCAAACCTCGTTCTCGCAACTCGCCGCCGATGTCACCACGCAAATATTCAGTCGCGCCAGCGCCGCCGTGCGCACGACGTCCAGTGAACAGCTGTCTGCGTTGTATGGCGGCGACAGCGCCCCGCGCCACATCGCCCAGCAGGTCAGCGGTGATCTCGACCTGATCATTGCCACAAGTTTGCAACGCGAACCCACGCGTCGCTATGCGACCGCAGCGGCATTTGCGGATGACTTGCGTCGCTGGCTGGATGGTCGACCTGTCTCCGCACGCGCCGACTCAACGGCGTACCGGTTCAATCGATTCGTGCGCCGGCATCGGTTTGGAGTCGCCGCGTCGGTGATCATCGCGTTGTCATTGATCGGCGGACTCGGCGCGGCCGTTTGGCAGGCGCGCGTCGCCCGAGCCGAAGCCGAGCGCGCCGATAGCGAACGCGCCAACGCCGAACGTCAATTGGCGCGCAGTGAACGAGTCAAGGAATTCATCCTGACCTTGTTCCGTGAGCAGGATCCGATCAGTCGGGCCAGTGCCAATGCACGCACTCCTACCAACCTGATTCGCAATGGCATCGCTGTCGTTGATACCAGCCTCGCCGACGAGCCTGTATTGCAGGCACAACTCTTCAAGGACCTCGGCGAGATTCAGGTCAGTCTCGATGATCGCGAGGCGGCGCAGGCGACACTCAAGCGCGCGTGGGAGATGCATTCCGAGTTGAGTGGTAAGGACAGCATCGCTGCGGCCGAATCAATGGCAGCGTACGGCGATGCCGTCTACGCCGTTGGCGACGTGGCGAAAGCAGAGTTGTTGCTGCGTGATGCGTTAAGAACGCTACGCGAACGCGGTGCCGGGGAGTTGCCGCGCGCGGCACTCGCGGAATCCACGCTTGCGAACATCGAACTGGTCGCTGGCCGCAATTCCGAGGCGGAAGCGCTTGCGCGTCATGGGGTCGACGTGTTCCGCGCCGTCTACGGCGAATCGCATGCGCAGGTTGCTCCGCGTCTCGGCGTGCTCGGCAAGGTGCAGCAGGAGGCCGGTCGATATCCCGATGCCCTGGAGAGCTATGGGCAAGCGTTGGAAATCGTCGCTCGAAACAACGGCGAGGATCACGTTCGCACGACAATGCTGCGGGCGAACATCGGTGACGTCCTGCGCGCACAGCACAAATATGCCGAGGCGCTGGCTCAATACGAAACTTCGTTGCGCATCGCGCGAGCAGCACTGCCCGCCGATCACCTTTATATCGGCAGCACCCTGCTACGGCTCGGTGACCTGCAGCGGCGATTGGGCAACTTCAGTGCAGCGGAGAGCAGCTTCGAGGAATCACTCGCCATACTCGCGAAGACGCCATCCGGACAGTATGGCCAAGCCTTACAAAACCATGCCACGCTTGCCCGCTCCCAAGGCAAGTTTGATCTGGCTGTCGAACGTTACCGCAAGTCATTCGACGCATTTCGCGCGGCGACTGGCGACAGTGTGTATACCTGGCTCACGGCCTTGACCGAAGTCGCGGCATTGACCGACGCCAAGCGCTACCGCGAGGCCGATGCCCGTGCCGAAGAGGCCGTGGCAGCGTTGCAGAGAATTTCACCTGACGATAATTACAACAACACCTACGCAGCTTCGGTTGTTGGCACCTTGCGCCAAGCGCAAGGGCGACATCGGGAAGCGGTTGCGCAGTTTCGAAGCGCCCTTGCCGGCGTTCAAAAAATCTACGCCGCCGATCATCTCGAGATCGCGCAAACCCGCATCGCACTCGCCTCTAGCCTGGCGTCAAGCAAAGATCCGGCTGCACTTGACGAAGCTGAATCGTTGCTCGAATCTGCTTTCGAAACGTTGTTAAGTGGTAGCG
>JAYUYW010000016.1:0-3084 GCA_043752325.1 Rhodanobacteraceae bacterium
CGCTTCCATGCCGAGCGGCAGATTCTGGCGCGGCTCGAACATCCCGGTATCGCGCGTTTGCTCGATGGCGGCACGACGGCTGACGGGCGACCGTACACAGTCATGGAATACGTTGAGGGGCGTTCTCTTACCGACTACTGCGCGGAACATCTCCTATCCCTTCGCGAACGATTGGCGTTGTTCGGGCAGGTCTGCGACGCCGTCGCGTTCGCCCATCGCAATCTTGTCGTCCATCGCGATCTGAAACCGGACAACATCCTTGTCGATGCAACTGGCTCGGTGAAGCTGCTCGATTTCGGCATCGCGAAACTCATCGATGTCGCCGCGTTGCCGAGCGAGGACGATCATACGATTGCCCCATTTACGCCTGATTACGCCGCGCCGGAGCAATTGAGCGGACAGGCGGTGACGACGGCGACCGACATCTACGCGCTCGGCGTGTTGCTGTTCGAACTGCTGACCGGCGAGCGACCGCTGCGCACGAGTAGAATGCCCGCCAGCCAGGCCATGAGCATATTGCTCGACCGCACTGCGCCGGCGCCAAGCAAAATCGCGTCGGGCAAGACCGATGCACCGTTGCCAGCACGCATGCTGCGCGGCGATCTGGATGCGATCGTCGCCAAGTGCCTGCGCAAGGAGCCCGCTCACCGCTACGAAACGGTCAATGGGCTGAAGCTCGATATCGAGCGCCACTTGCGCAACGAACCCGTGCGAGCCAGAAGTGGTGCTCGCGCCTATGTCGCGCGACGTTTCGTTCGTCGCCACTGGTTTGCAACGACCGGGGTGCTTGTCTTGATCGTTTCGATGGCCGCGGCCGCTATCTACGCGGATACCGCAAGGCGGCACACCGAACAGGCACTTAAACGTGCTGACGCGGTCCGCAATTTCGTGATCGACCTGTTCCAGCAGAATGACCCTGACGCGGGCAACGCGCGCACGATGACGGCTCGCGAACTGGTCGATATTGGCGCACGGCGGGTCGAGACGGGCTTTGCTGACGATGCCGACACCCGAATCGAGTTGCTCGGTGTCAGCGGCAACCTGTATCGATCGCTCGGCGACTATGCACGCAGCGGAGAACTCCTCAAGCGACGCCTGGAACAATCGACGCGGGCGTATGCAAGCGACGACCCACGACATGTCGAGGCGCAGCTCGACATGGCGACCGTCGAAATCTCGGAAGAAAACTACGACATTGCCGAATCGCTGCTAAAAACGTCGCTTGCCAGCACAAGCGGAAAACGTAATGAGGTACAGGTTCTCCAAGCCAGGATCCTTCGCAAACTCGGGACCCTTGAGGCCGAGCGCGACCACAACGATCTTGCTATCCAATGGGTCGACAAGGCAATCGCAATACTCGAGCGCTTGCCGAAGACAACCAAAGCCGATCTTGCGCAGTTGTTAGCCGATCGCGGCCGTTATGTGTATCGAAGCGGGCGCATTGCCGATGCCGAGCAGACCCTTCGCGCTGCCGTTGCCCAACTCGACCCCAGGAATGCCGATGAGTCACGTGTTCTGGTTGGCGTTCGCGCAGATCTCGGCGTGGTGCTCAATGCGCTGGGCCGGTTCGATGCAGCCATACCGTTGCTTCAGGCAAATGTCGATTCAAACCGGTCGGTGTTGGGTGACCAACATCCGACTTTGGCGAATTCGTTGCACCAGCTTGCCTCGGCCCTACGTCAAAGCGGCGATGAACAGGCAGCTGTTCCGGTCTTCCAGGACGCCTTGGCGCTTTACGAGCGGAACTACGGCGAAGGTCACAATTACGTTGCCGTCGCCTTGACCGGGCTAGGTCAATCGTTGAGTGGGGTCAGTCGCCACGACGAAGCGGTCGCAGCGCTCGTCCGCGCCCAGGCAATCTACGCCAAAACGCTGGGGCCATCGCATACCCACTCAGTTGTAGCAACGATTGCGCTTGCCAATGCGCTTTACTTGGCGGGCGATCTTGGCGGCGCCGAGCGAGGGTATCGCGATGCGCTGGCCGCGTTTGGGAAGATCGGCGATGGCACGCACTTCTACGCGGAAGCAGCGCGGCTTGGGCTTGGCAAAACCCTGGCCGACCAGCGTCGGTTTCCCGAGGCAGCACAGGCACTTGCGCGGGCAAAGGCTCGATTGGAAATCGAGTTCGGCGCGGATGATCGCCGCACCGTCGAAGCGGCTGCCGCCCTCGTCCACTGCCTGCTCGAGCTAGGCAAGCCGGACGAAGCACGCGCGCTGTTCAACGCCAGCGAAAAAGCGGTAACCGCCTCCAGCCGCGACATGCGCCGCCAGCGTGTCAGTCTTGAATCGGTCAGGGCTGAGCTGACACCGTGAAAAAGCCTGCCCTGGAAAGCTCCGATGATTTGATCGGCGCTATTGCGGCTCGGCAAGTTCGCGATGAAGCCAAGCCCGCGCCAGCGTCCAATCGCGCCGCACCGTGCGCTCGGAAACACGCAAGGCCAATGCCGTCTCCGCGTCGTCGTAACCGGCAAAATAGCGGCATTCGACTACGTCAGCCAAACGCTCGGACTCGCTCGCCAGCCGGCCCAATGCTTCGTTGAGCGCAACGAGGGTCGAATCGTCTTCGAGGGCCACATCCATGGCGCCAGTCAGCGAAACATGCGGTGCACCTTCACCTCGCTTACCGGCGAGCCTCGCCAGCGCATGATTGACCAACGCATGCCGCATAGCCAACGCCGCTGCGCGCAGGAAATGTTCGTCGGTATTCCAGCCACCGCTGCCGCGCAGTTTCAGGTAGGCCTCGTTGACCAGGGCAGTGGTCTGTAGCGTCGCCCCGGCCCCGACCCGACTGCGTTCGCGATGCGCGAGCCGCTTCAGGTCATCGTAGAACAATGGCAGCAACTGGTCGGCCAGGGCGCGCACAGCCGGTGCCAGAGACTCGCTCCAACGCTGCTCAGGGATCCGCTGAATACCGCCAGCACTGATGTCCATCGGCTGATCATACCGGGGGATGCCGGATCTCGCCTGGTTTCCTGTTACCAGTTGTGAGGACTGCTACGCTGGTATCGGCAATCCCGGCGCGAGCGCGTATGTGGCAGTCGAAAATGGCGATTTTTTGCTTCAGGGATAAATACGAATGACGAT
>JAYUYW010000017.1:0-7866 GCA_043752325.1 Rhodanobacteraceae bacterium
GTAAGCAAGCCACATGTCGGCACATTTCGTCTGGTCAAGATGGTCGAGCACATGCGCGCCGACATCGAGGCGCTGGGTGGCGAATTCCGGTTCGGTCAGCGCGTCGACGATGTCTTCATCGACAACGGCCAGATTCGCCGACTACGCTTCGCCGATGGCAGCGAATTGCGCAGCGATCACGTCATCCTCGCCATAGGACACAGCGCGCGCGACACTTTTGCGATGCTGCACGAGCGCGGTGTTTACGTCGAAGCGAAACCGTTTTCGATCGGCTTCCGCATCGAGCATCCGCAAGGTTTGATTGATCGCGCCCGGTACGGCTCCAGCGCCGGTCATCCGCTGCTGGGCGCGGCGGACTACAAGCTGGTCCATCACGCCAAGAACGGGCGCTCGGTTTACAGCTTTTGCATGTGTCCGGGGGGTACGGTGGTTGCAGCGGCGTCGGAACCGGGCCGCGTCGTCACCAATGGGATGAGCCAATACTCACGTGACGAACGCAACGCCAACAGCGCCATCGTCGTGGCGATCACGCCAGAAAAAGACTTTCCGGGCGACGTACTCGCGGGCGTCGCATTGCAAAGGCAATGGGAGGAACGCGCGTTCGAACTGGGTGGTCGCGGCTATCGAGCACCGGCGCAAAAAGTTGGCGACTTCGTCGACGGCGTTGAGTCGGGCGAACTTGGCTCCGTCGTTCCGTCGTATACGCCGGGCATCCGATTGGGCGATCTTTCCACTGCCCTGCCCGACTACGCCATCACGGCGATCCGCGAAGCACTTCCTGCATTTGATCGCCAAATCCGCGGTTTCTACCAACGCGACGCCTTGTTGACCGGCGTTGAGACGCGAACCTCATCGCCCATTCGCATTCGTCGCAACGACGATGATCTGCAAAGCATCAATACGCGCGGACTGTACCCCGCGGGCGAAGGAGCAGGCTATGCCGGCGGTATCCTTTCCGCAGCTGTCGACGGCATCAGGGTGGCCGAGGCGGTCGCCATCAGCATGATGCGCGGCGCGCGGTCACGCTGAACGGTTGAATTTCGCTATTGCGGACCCGACCTCTGCCTCGACATTTTCCGTGGAGCTCGCCGTGACTGATCCGTTGCCGAACCTGCCCATCATCTTCGATGCCGAGACGGCTAAGTTTGAGCACGAGGTGATTGATGCCTCGTTCGATGCGCCGATCCTGATCAACTTCTGGTCGCCGCGCAGCCCAGTCAGCGCGACGCTCGATCCGCTGCTGGAAAAAGTGGTGACAAGCTTTCACGGCAGCGTCCGCATGGCACGCGTTGATGTCGACAGGCAAACGCAGCTCGGCGCGATGTTCCAGATCCAGAGCATTCCAACGGTAGTCCTGATGTCGCAAGGCCAGCCGATCGACGGATTCGCTGGAGCATTGCCGGAAGATCAAGTGGTCGAGTTCCTCACGCGACATGTGCAGCCGGCAGTCGCACCGGAGGCGGTGAACGCGGACGCCGCGGTGGTGGAGGAAATGCCCGAGGCGGCCGTTGCTCGTTTGCAGGCATTGGTCGCGGCCGATCCGGATCGCGCCGAGCATCGTCTCGACCTTGCCGTCGCTTCGATGAAAGCCGGAGATGACGCCGCTGCATCCACACAGCTTGATTCGCTACCGGCCAATCTTGAAACCGATGAGCGAGCCATTCGCCTTCGAGGCCAGCTCAATTTCGCGAAGCTTGCTGCCGACGCGGCATCCGTCGCGGAACTACACTCGCGGATCGGGAAAGACGAACGCGATTTCGAAGCACGCGACCAGCTAGGCGTGCGACTGGTTGCCTGCGGCGACGCCGAGGCCGGGCTGGACCAGTTCCTGGCAATCCTCAAAGCGGATCGGCAGTGGAGCGACGGTCTTGCCAAAAAGCGCCTGATCGCGGCGTTCGCCATCATCGATGACGCCGATGTCGTCTCCGGCTATCGCCGCAAGATGTCGTCATTGCTGTTCTGATTGCCCGACCTTCGTGAAGATCACGCCAAATCGGATGTGTTGGGGCCTGAACCTGTGGCCGCCTTTTTTCTTCAATGCGATTCGCGTCCTTCACATCTCCGACGATTGGCGTTCTGCACGTGTCGTGCTCAAGAAGCGCTGGTACAACCGCAACTATGTAAAAACGCAGTTCGGCGGCAAAGTGACTTCCGCCACTGTCGAGGCTCCATGCGGTCAAGGCACGCTTCACGGCTTTCTTCTCCTGATCTGCCGCTAGCGTTGCGCCATTGCGCAATTTGACGACGCAAATCTTGCCCATTCCGAAACCCACCGTCTTGCCAAGCCAGCAAGACCTCTGACCAGGATCCAGCCATGAAACAGAACTCTCTCAAACCCCTCGTCGTTGCAATGGCGCTTGCCGTGACGATGGCTGCATGCACGCCTTCGGTAAAGCCAGACGCCCGTGTCAACGACACCTCCACCAATATTTCCAACGGCGCATTCGACGTCAGCGAACTGGGCAGCAACGCCGACGCGTGCTCGAATTTCAGCGACTACGTCAATGCCAAGTGGATCGCGGCCAACCCGATTCCGGCTGACAAATCGCGCTGGACGACCTTCGACGTGCTGCGCGAGCAAAGCCTCGACACCCAGCATGACATCGTCAAGCGCGCGGCAGCGAACGCCAGCGCAAGTGGCAACGAACAGAAGATCGGCGCGTTCTGGACGTCTGGCATGAACGAAGCGGCCGTCGATGCGTCTGGTGCTATGCCGATCCAGCCGGAACTGAACAAGATCGCGGCAATCAACAACTCCAAAACATTGGTCGCCTACCTGCAGGACAGCTTCTCGCGCGGTGTTGGCATTCCGTTCTCGTTTGGCGCTGAGGCAGACTTCAAGAATTCGTCGCGCCGCATTGCCTATGCATTTCAGGGTGGGCTGGGATTGCCAACGCCCGATTACTACACCGCCGAGGAAAACAAGGCGATTCGTGATGCCTACGTCGAACACATCGCCAAGACCCTACAATTGACCGGTGTCAGCGCGCCGGATGCAGCCAAACAGGCGCAGCGCGTGATGGCGTTCGAAACCACCTTGGCCGCGTCATCGCTGAAGCCAGTCGAGTTGCGTAACCCGGACAACCAGTACCACTTCGTCACCATCAACGAAGCGAACAAGGTGACCCCGCATTTCAATTGGGCGACCTTCTTCAAGGCCCAGAACGCCAACGTCACTGACGGCTTCTCGCTCTCGCAGCCCAAGTTTTTTGCGGCACTCGATAAGGCAATCGCGAAGACGCCGGCTGCTGACTGGCGCGCCTACCTGCGCTTCCAGTACGCAGATATGGCGTCGCCTTACCTGTCGCAACCGTTCCAGCAGGAGCACTTCGCCTTCCACAACAAGACGCTGAGCGGCCAGAAGGAAATGGAGCCGCGCTGGAAGCGCGTGTTGCGCACCATCAATGGCAACATGGGCATGGCCATGGGCGAAATGTACGTCGCCGAAGCATTCCCGCCGGAAGCAAAAGCACGTGCCGAAGAACTCATCAACAACATGCAGGCAGCGCTCAAGCTGCGCATCGAGAATCTCAACTGGATGAGCGCCGAAACCAAGACCGAAGCGCTGGAGAAGTGGAAGACCTTCCTGCCCAAGATCGGCTATCCCGAAAAATGGCGTGACTGGAGCGGCCTGACCACAACGTCGGACAGCTATTTCGGCAACGTCGAGGCAGCTAACCAGTTCAACCACGACTGGGACATCGCCAAGATCGGTACGCCGACTGATCGCAAGGAATGGGGCATGACGCCGCAGACCGTCAATGCCTACTACAACCCGACTGACAACACGATCAACTTCCCGGCCGCGATCCTGCAACCACCGTTCTTCGATGCCACCGCCGACGATGCGCTCAACTATGGCGGAATCGGTGCCGTTATTGGCCACGAAGCCAGCCACGGCTTCGACGACCAAGGCAGCCAGTTTGACGCCAAGGGCAACCAGGAAAACTGGTGGACAGACGCCGACAAGGACGCATTCAAGGCGCGCACTGCCATCCTGGTTGATCAGTTCAATGCGTACGAACCTCTTCCAGGCAAATTCGTCAACGGACAGCTCACCCTGGGCGAGAACATTGCCGATCTCGGTGGCCTGAGCATCGCCTGGGATGCCCTGCATGTTGCAATGGCGAAGAACCCGGCCCAAGCGAATCGCAAGATCGACGGCTATACCCAGGAGCAGCGCTTTTTCCTCAACTGGGCGCGAATCTGGCGCGGTTCGGCTCGCGATGAACAGGCCATCGTTCTGTTGAACACTGACTCGCATGCGCCGACATCGCTGCGTGCGATTGGTGCACCGTCGAACCTGCCGGCGTTTGCCACCGCCTTCTCTTGCAAGCCCGGCGACAAAATGGTCCGCACTGGCAACGCCCAGGTGAAAATCTGGTGAGCGCAGACTGATTGCCTGATCTTTGAACCGCCCCGCTGATGCGGGGCGATTTCGTCTGCGGGCGCTGGTCATGCGTAAGTTGCGTTCCGCGCGATCAGATTGCTGTGCGACACTTCCACCATGCCATCCCACTTGCTAGCTTTATCCGCGATCGTTGCTTATCTCGCTGCCGCCGCGACGGTAGTGCTGCCTCAACGTGGCGGCGATCCACCGATGCAACGACTGGCCTTGATCGTCGCGGCGCTTGCGGCACTGGCTCATGCAACGCTGCTGTTTGGCCTGCATCGCAGTGGCTTGGACCTGCATTTCTTCGCTGCGCTCTCGCTGGTCGCATTCGGCGTCGTGCTGCTGACCTTGATCGTCAACGTCTTTCGGCCGGTGGCCGGGCTGGGCGTTATCGTGTTTCCGCTCGCGGCGCTGCTACTGGCCATCGACGTTTTCGCGGCACCACCAACGCAACCGTCAAGTCTTGATTGGCAGATCAAGCTGCACGTCTTCATCGCGCTGATTGCCTTCAGTTTGCTCACCATCGCGGCGATGTTGGCGATCCTGTTGGCGTTGCAGGAGCGCGCACTGCGCAAGCGACGGCTGGATTCGAGATTGATCCGTTCGCTGCCGCCGCTGACGTTGACCGAGTCGCTGATGTTCCGGGTGATTGCCGCCGGCTTTGTTGGTTTGACTGCAACCCTGCTCAGCGGCGTGCTGTTCGTCGACAACCTTTTTGCCCAACACCTGGTCCACAAGACCGTGTTGTCGATCGTCGCCTGGATCGTTTTCGGCATCCTGCTGTTCGGACGCTGGCGCTGGGGCTGGCGCGGCAGTCGCGCGGTTCAACTGACGCTGGTCGGAATGGTGATCCTGTTACTCGCGTTCTTTGGCAGCAAATTCGTGCTGGAAGTAATCCTGCAACGCGTTGCCTGATAGGCTGCGTCAAATCTCCGTCAGCGCGGCGAGCGCATCGCTGAGTCGATCCACCCCAATGATATTCAGCTCACCCATGCTGCCGCGCTTGGGCGTGTTTGCTTTCGGAACGATGGCATTGCGGAAACCATGTGTCGCTGCTTCACGCAGACGCTCCTCGCCGTTGGGAACCGGTCGAATCTCGCCTGACAAACCGATTTCGCCAAACGCGACCAGCTTGTCGGGCAATGGCCGATCCCGAAAGCTCGACAGCACAGCGAGGAGTACAGGCAGGTCCGCCGCCGTTTCCTGTACGCGAATACCACCGACTACGTTTACGAAAACATCCTGATCGTGGACCGCCGCACCGCCATGTCGGTGCAAAACCGCCAGCAGCATTGCCAAGCGGTTCTGCTCCAGCCCCAACGCGACCCGTCGCGGATTCGGCATCGACGAGGCATCGACAAGCGCTTGCACCTCGACTAACAGTGGTCGAGTGCCTTCACGGGTCACCATCACTGCACTGCCCGCCGTCGGTTGCGCATGTACCGACAGGAAGATCGCTGAGGGGTTCGGAACTTCTTTCAAGCCAGTGCCCGACATCGCGAAAACGCCGAGTTCATTGACCGCGCCAAAGCGGTTCTTGAAAGCGCGCAGGATGCGAAAGCGACTGCCCGACTCGCCTTCGAAATAGAGGACCGCATCCACCATGTGTTCGAGCACGCGCGGCCCGGCGATGCCGCCTTCCTTGGTGACGTGGCCGACCAGGAAAACGCTGGTACCGCTTTGCTTGGCGTAGCGCACCAACCGCGCCGCCGATTCGCGGACCTGGCTGACCGAACCCGGCGCGGCCGTCAGCAGTTCGGTCCAGATGGTCTGGATCGAATCGATGATGACGACGTCGGGACGACTGCGTTGGCACTCGGCGAGAATGCGCTCAATGGAGGTTTCGGCTAGGCCGTTCAAGCCATCCAGCATCAGCCCCAAGCGCTGTCCGCGAGAGGCAACCTGGGCCAGACTTTCCTCGCCGGTGACATACAGGCTGCGCATGCGCTGGCCGATTGCGCCCAGCATCTGCAACAACAGCGTTGATTTCCCGATGCCCGGATCACCACCGATAAGTACCACCGATCCGGCAACAAGGCCACCGCCAAGCACTCGATCCAGTTCGCCGATTCCGGTTGGGCTTCGGTCCTCGGCAGCGCCGACGATCCCAGCCAGCGCGGTGACGACTGCCACATCAACCTGCGCGCCAGCGTAACCGGAATGCGCTGCCGAGTTGGCCTTGCTGGCCGGTTGCACGACGAATTCGCTGAGCGTATTCCACGCGCCACAATCCACGCACTGCCCTTGCCACTTGTTGTGCTCGGCACCGCAATCCGAGCAGACGTATGCTGTTTTCGCCTTGGCCATGCCGATTCCCTGTCAGTCCTCTTCGACGAAACGGACCCTTCGGGTCATGCCACAGACCAGCTCATAGCCGATGGTTCCGGCCGCGTCGGCGACCTCCTCGATAGGGAGGCCCTGCCCCCACATCCCCACCGGGTCGCCGATTTTCGCGTCGGGCTGGTCAGTGATGTCGATGGTGGTCAGGTCCATCGACACCCGACCGGCTATGCGGGCGCGTCGCCCGTTCACCAGCACTGGCGCACCGTTCCGCACCGCCCGTGGATAGCCATCGCCGTAACCGATAGCAGCAACGCCGATGATGCTGTCGACGGGACATTGCCAAGTCGATCCGTAACCGACCTGATCGCCGGCTTTCAGTCGGTTCACGGCTATCAGCCGGGTCGACAGGGTCATGGCTGGTCGTAGCCCGAAATCGGCACCGACCTTGCCGGCCACCAGCGAAATTCCGTACAGCGCGCCGCCGACACGGACCCAATCGCCGTGCGCTTCGGGCCAGCCGATGACGGCGGCGGAGTTGGCCAGGCTGTGTTCGCCAGTTCGCCCAACGACCGCACGCTCAAACGCGTCGGTCTGATCGTGGGTCAGTTCGTCGTCGAACACATCGGAATTGGCGAAGTGGGTCATCAATACGATGTCGGATGCGACGTTGGGCAGTGACTTCAATCGGTCAAAAACCGCCGGCACGCGTTCGGGCGCGAAACCGAGCCGGTGCATGCCGCTGTCAATTTTCAACCAGGTCCGGATTGGCCGGCCACTGCGTTCGTCGGCCAGCCAGCCGATTTGCTCGTCGCTGTGGACGACGCTGTCAAGATCAAGTCGACGCATTTCGACGACATCGTCGGGATGGTCGATGCCGGCCATTACCACGATGCGCTGGCTGAAGCCGGCAGCACGCAAGCGCTGGCCATCCTGTATTGCCGCGACACCGAATGCGTCGGCACCCTGCAACGCGCGTGCAGCGCGTTCCAGGCCGTGGCCGTAGGCGTCGGCCTTGACCACGGCCAACACCCTGCGACCGGGTGCGAGTTCGCGTACGCGACGCAGGTTACTGCGCAGCGCCGCCATGTGAATCGTTGCGCAGGTCGCACGCATGGCTAAACCTGCCCTCGACCGCGCACGGTGGCTGGCTTACCCGAAGTGGCTGGAGTACGCATCCGAGGCATGGTTCT
>JAYUYW010000018.1:0-3070 GCA_043752325.1 Rhodanobacteraceae bacterium
ATTGGAGAATCCCTGAGTCAACCACATCGACGATTGCAACACGTTCGCGACCATGTTGCGGTGCGTCAGCATGGCGCCCTTGGCCACGCCGGTGGTGCCACCTGTGTATTGAAGGAACGCGATGTCGTCGTGGGTCACGTCGATCTTCGGCAACGCGGCGTCGCTGGCTTGGGCGAGTACCGTTGTAAAGCGTCTTGCGTTGGGCAGGTTGAACGCGGGAACCAAACGCTTGACGTTTTTGATAACGAAATTGACCAGCAACGACTTAGGGAAATTAAGCAAATCGCCCAGGCCGGTCGTCAATACCGTTGTGCATTCCGTGTCACCGATCACCTCGGCGACGGTATGCGCGAAGTTGTCCAGAACAACGATCGCCTTGGCACCCGAGTCGATCAACTGGTGCTTCAGCTCGCGCCCGGTGTACATCGGGTTGGTGTTCACCACCACCATGCCGGCCCGCAGAATGCCGAGCATCGCGATCGGATATTGCAGAACATTTGGCAGCATGATCGCGACCCGATCGCCCTTCTCCAGCTTCAAGTCGTCGCGCAGGAAATTTGCGAAGCGTCGGCTTTGGACGTCCAGCTCGCCGAAGGTCAACGTTTTATCCATGCAGATGAACGCAGGGTGGTCGTGAAACTTGAGGAAGCTCTCGTGGACCAGAGAATTGATTGAGGAGTACGTGTTGACATCGATCTCGGCAGCCACGCCTTCCGGATAGCTGGAAAGCCAGGGTTTGTCGTTGCTGGTGTTCATGCGATGTCCTTTGGGATGTCTATGGGCGATCGCAGATGCGGCCGACTTTCTCGATGTGCTGTCACAGGTATGCAACGAGATTCCAACACGCCCGGACGGGCGGGGCAAGGCGCAGCGCAATGCGGCGGGTCAGGCGGGCACGGACGTCACGTGCCAATTGGGCCTCGGGCGATCGCGCGCGAAGGTTTCGACATCGCACTGACCGAGGACCAATCCGTCGCCTAGCAGAATCACCTCATCGGCCAGTGCCTGCACTTCAATCGGCTGGTGGGAAACCAGCAACATCGTCACAATCTGGCGCCGGCGCAAGCGTCGGAGATGTTCGAGTACCTCCAGTCGCGCTTCGTGGTGCAGGCCGGTCAGCGGCTCGTCGAGCAGCAAAATGCGCGGGGAAGCGAGCAAGGCTCGTCCGATCGCAACGCGTTGGCGTTCACCACCGGAAAGAGTGGCCGGGCGGCGCGTCAACAAAGGGGCCAGCGCAAGCAGGTCTACGATTTCTTCGAGGCCATCATGATCGCCCTGCCGGCTGCGCGGACCATATAAAAGGTTGGCGTGCACGCTCATGTGTGGAAATAAACGTCCGTCTTGAAACACGTATCCGACGGCCCGTTTGCGCACCGGAACCGAAAGCGAAAGGGCGCCATCGAACCAGGCTTTCCCGTCCAATGCGATGCGACCGGCGTCGGGCCGCAGCAAGCCGGCGATGGCGTCGAGCACGCTGGTCTTGCCGGCTCCGGAGTCGCCAAACAAGGCGATGCTTCTAGCTTCGCTGCAGAAGGAAATATCGAGGCTGGCGTCGTCGTAACGATGAGAGATGGCGACTTCAAGCACGTTGGCGGCTTCCCCACAAACGACCGCCGAGTACAGCGGCAATCAGCGTTGCCGCGAACGCAACCACGAGCGACAACATGCTCAGTCGAATCACTCCGGCATCGCCGCCTGGCACGTTCATCAGTTCGTAGATCGCAATCGGCAACGTGCGCGTTTCACCGGGGATGTTCGACACGAAACTGATCGTCGCGCCGAACTCGCCAAACGCTCGTGCGAATGCCAGCACGCATCCCGCCGCAATTCCGCCGCCTGACAGCGGCAACACGATGGTGAGGAAGCGCCGCCACGGTCCGGCTCCGAGCGTTTCAGCCGCTGATTCGAGGCGTCGATCAACATTGTCGAAAGCTACACGCGCCGACAGCGTCAGTAGCGGAAATCCCATCAGCGCGGCGGCGATGACCGCGCCGGTCCAGCGAAACGCGACGACGATGCCGACCGATTCCATCCAGCCGCCGAGCAATCCGTTGCGACCCAGCAAAACCAGCAACGCATAGCCGGTGACGACGGGTGGTAGCGTCAGTGGCAGGAACAACATTGCCTCGACAAGAATCCGTCCCGGGAAGCGACGACGAGACAGCATCCAACCGATTGCCAGCGCTGCCGGCAGGGATACGAGCACGCTGATCGCTGCAATACGGAGGCTGAGGAGGAACGCCTGGAAATCCGCTGGTGACAGCCATTCGCTCATCGTGGCGGTGCATCGAAACCGTGGCGGCGGAACAGGTCAGCGGCGGATTCGGATCGCAGAAGTCCAAGCAATCGTCGCGAGGCATCGCTGTCGTGTCCAGAGACGATGGCGACCGGATAGCGAATCGGCGCATGGCTGGACGCGGGGAAAGTCGCGAGCACGCGGACGGTCGGTTCGTTGATCGTATCGGATCGATAGACGATGCCCATGGCCGCTTCTCCGCGTGCGACGAAGTTAAGTGCAGCACGAACGTTGTCCGCGGCGACCAGCCGATCACTCACGCCGTTCCACGCGCCAAGACTTTCAAGCGCGGCATGTGCATATTTTCCAGCGGGAACGCTGTTCGGCTCCGCAACGGCAAGCCGACCATCGCGACCGAGCGCAGCGGCGAGGTTCATACCAGGAGCGATCTCGAGCGCGATCAACGAATCGCGCGGCGCAATCAGCACCAACGCATTGCCGAGCAGGTCGGCGCGGCTGTCGTTGACGATCAACTGCTTCGCTGCGAGATGCTCCATCCAATCCTGATCGGCCGAAATGAAGACGTCAGCGGGGGCCGCATGCTCGATCTGCCGGGCCAGCTGTGACGAGGCTGCATAGCTGGCGCGAACATCGCCGATCTCAGCCACTTCGCTGTGCGACAGCAACTCTTCCAAAGCCGGTTTGAGACTGGAGGCGGCGAAGATCAGCAGGCTTTCCGCCATCGCCGGGACCGGAAGCAGCATCAGGCATGTCGTTAACAGCGCCGGCCAGCGGTGGCGAACGGATTTGCGATGCATGGCAGGCGAACCGTCA
>JAYUYW010000019.1:0-7798 GCA_043752325.1 Rhodanobacteraceae bacterium
ATTCAGAACAACTGCCGCTTACTTCTTCTCAGCAGGAGCCGGCGTTGGGGTCGGCGCGGGCGCGGGCGCGGGTGCGGCGGCGGCCGGGTTCTCGATCGACAGCAGCTCGACTTCGAAAACCAGCGTCGCGTTCGGACCAATGCTCGGCGGAGCCTGTTCACCGTAGGCCAGGTCAGCCGGAATGACCAGCTTGTACTTGGAACCGACCGGCATCAGCTGCAACGCTTCGCCCCAGCCCTTGATCACGCCATTGAGCGGGAACGTGGCCGGCTCGTTGCGATCGTAGGAGCTGTCGAACTTGGTGCCATCGACCTTGGTACCCAGATAGTTGACCTTGACCGTGTCGGTGGCCTTCGGCTTCGGACCCTTGCCTTCCGTAATCACTTCGTACTGCAAGCCGCTGGCTGTGGTCTTCACGCCAGCCTTTACCTTGTTCTTGGCGATGAATGCGTCACCTTCAGTCTTGTTCTTCTCGGCAGCGACCTTCTCTTCGGCTACCTGCTTGGCTTGCAGCTTCTTCATGAATTCCTGCTTGACGGTGTTGGCTTCTTCTTCAGTCATCGCAGCCTTGCCACCAGCGAGTGCGGCTTCCAAGCCCTGCACCATCATCTTGGTATCGATCTCGTCCTTGATGCGGACCAGGTTCTTGCCCAGGTCCATGCCGACCATGTAGCTGACCTTGTCCTTTTCCGTCTTGAGTGACGCGTCGGCGGCAAAGGCATTGCCGAGTCCAAACGTCGCCAGCACAACGGCAGCGACCAAAGTCTTGCGGGTAAAACCAATCATCAGTTTGCTCCTGGGTGGATTGAATTAAAGATTCGGTAAAAATGCTGCCTGACCGGATCGACGCTGACCAGCTTCGCGCCATGGGCGCAGCTCGATGACCGCCAGACGGGGCGGCGTATTGTCGTCGCCCCTGACTGCAATGGCAAACGCGCGTGGGAAAGGGCGAATACCATTACCCACAACCGCTAAACTTGCCGACATGCTTCGCTTCGACAACGTAACCCTGCGCCGGGGTTCCCGACTTTTGCTGAATGGGGCGACTTTTTCCATTCATCCGGGCTGGCGCGTCGGTCTGACCGGGCGAAATGGCACGGGAAAATCCAGCTTGCTCGCCTTGATTGGAAAGGAGCTGGGCGCCGATGCCGGAACGTTCTCGCGCCCGAACGACTGGGTGCTTGCGCATGTGCGACAGGAGACGCCAGCACTGGATCGCTCGGCGCTGGACTACGCACTGGACGGCGACGCCGAATATCGCCGCCTGGAATCGCGCCTCACGGAAGCCGAAACGGCTCACGATGTTGCCGCTCAAGCGGAGTCGCACGACCTGATGCACGCGATCGGTGGCTATGCCGCGCCGGCCCGCGCCGCCGAATTGCTGCACGGCCTTGGGTTTTCACCAGGCGACGAACTGCGCGCCCTCAACGACTTTTCCGGTGGTTGGCGCATGCGCCTGAATCTGGCGCAGGCGCTGATGTCGCGATCGGATCTGTTGCTGCTCGATGAACCGACCAATCACCTCGATCTTGATGCGGTGTTCTGGCTTGAAGCGTGGCTGCGGCGCTATCCGGGTACGCTGATCGTGGTGTCGCATGACCGCGAGTTCCTTGATGCGATCGTCACCCACGTGCTGCACATCGCCAACAACGATGCGGAAATCTTCGCGGGTGACGTGTCGACCTTCGAGCGCAAACGTTCCGAGCGGATGCTGCAACAAAACCTCGCTGCCGAACGCCAGGCCAAGCATCGCGCCCACCTGCAATCTTTCGTCGACCGTTTCAAGGCGCAGGCGACCAAGGCGCGCCAGGCGCAGAGTCGTATCAAGGCATTACAACGGATGCAGGAAATTTCTGCGGTGCGGGTTGAATCGGGAATCGACTTTGAGTTTTTGCAGCCGGTAGCTTTGCCGGCACCGCTGCTGGTCCTCGATCAAATCGATGCGGGTTACGGTGATCGTCGCGTGCTGGAAGGCGTCACGTGGGCATTGCGACCGGGTGACCGGATCGGTCTGCTCGGCTCCAACGGTGCCGGCAAGTCGACGTTGGTAAAAATCATCGCCGGCGCATTGGCACCGCGATCTGGCGAGCGCCGCGAAAGCAAGGGGCTGGCGATTGGCTACTTCGCCCAGCATCAACTCGAACAACTCGATGGCGACGCGACGCCAATTCAACACCTGCTGCGTATCCAGCCGTCGCTGGGCGAGCAGGCGGCGCGGGACTTTTTGGGTGGCTTCGGATTTGCCGGCGAACGTGCGCTATCGCTCGTCGCGCCATTTTCGGGCGGCGAGAAAGCGCGGCTCGCGTTGGCACTGGTGGTGTTCCTGAAACCCAACCTGCTGCTGCTCGACGAGCCAACCAATCACCTGGATATCGATACCCGCGAAGCGCTCGCCGAAGCCTTGCAGGAATTCCCCGGAGCCATAGTGTTGGTTGCGCATGATCGCGGCCTGCTGCGTGCCTGCTGTGACGAATATCGACTGGTCGCCAATGGGCAGGTCAGCGAGTTCGACGGCGATCTTGAGGATTACGCCAAGCGCGTGATGGCCGGCATCGAAGCAACGGAAAACTCTGTCGCGGTGGATTCAACGGCTTCGCGTCGTGACGACCGCCGCGAACGGGCACAGGCACGTGCGCGCAGTGCGCCACTGCGCAAGACCACGCAACGACTCGAGCGCGAGCTTGCCGATCTGGAAACACATCGCGCCAGGCTGGAAATCGAGTTGGCCGATCCGGCATTTTATGAACGCGCCAGTGCCGACGAAGTCCGCGACAAGGTCAGCGAGCGCGGCCGACTGGCAAGCAAGATTGCGGCCGTTGAAGACGCGTGGTTCGAAGCGCAGGCCGGGGTTGAAGCTGCCGAATCCTGACGATCAGCGGCTGGTCGACGGCTGGTCCGTCCGCGGATCTTCCAGCGGCTTCGACGTGGCGGGATTGTCCGGCGCTGATGTCTCGGATTCCTGTTGATCTGAAGCGGAAGGCGCGTTACCCGAAATCAGGACAATTTTCGGCTTTTCCCAACTGCCGCTGACCTTGTAGCGCGACGCGGCCGCAGCACCGATCTGCTTCTTGAACAGATTCTGCACAACCAGGCCTGCCGCCGCACCAATCGGGCCACCGGCAAGCGCACCGACTACCGGTAGCGCGACGCCAGCTTTCGGCAACACGGTCATTTCCTGATCGTAATCGCGCGTTTTCAATCCGGTTCGACCCGTGATCTTGACCTGTGCTGCGGGACTGTCGATGAGCAAGTCATCAGTCGTCGCGCTGGCACCGTCGAGCTTGAATTGGCCGCGAATGAAATTGAAGCTCGTACCGGACTTGTAGAAATCGGTGAAGTCCAGCGACAGTCGACGACGAATTTCCCCGAGCGACAACAACCCGAACAAGCGACCACCGGCGCCCGGCTCCACTTCCAGGAATCGCCCCTGCCCTACGTCCAGCGTCAAGGTGCCGGCCAAACGACTCAGCGCGAACGCGACCGGCGAGCCCGGCCAATTGCCATTCAAGCGCGCTTCGGTAGCGCCGCCGTCGATCAAACCCTTGAAGCCGAAGCCTTCCAATACCCGGCCAAGGTCGGGCGCGGTCAATTCGAGGTCAAATGCGGTCTCGTTGTGCGACGCACTGCCATTCCAGTCGCCGCTCGCGCTCAGATGAAACATAGGCGAGCGCGCGTCCAGCGTGTCGATGCGCATCCCGGCAGCGGTAGGCCGGGTCTCGATGCGGGTCTCGCCAAACTCTGCCTTGCCGACGCGCAGATCACCGACCCAGATGTGCATCGGTGGCGCGCTCGATGGTGCGAACGGGCTGCGCGTTTCGTCAGCAGGTTTGTCGGGTGTGGCGTTTTCCGGTGGCGCTGGCCAATGCAGGACCGGCAAATGGACGGTAACGCCAGCTCGCGCCAGGTCCTTTGGAATGTCGATGCTGCCCTGCACAGAGGCGCCGGCCAGCTCAACATGGGTGCCCGCGCTGGCGAAGCTCATCGCCACGTCGACATCGGGCACGCGACTGTCGCCAATCGCCAGTGCATCGGCATGGACATCAACACTTCGCAACCCTGCTCCGCTCCCACCTCCAGTCAACCCAACGGCGAACGCGATCCAGCCGGTGGCATCGAGCTCGCGAGCGCGACCGCCGATGACGATTCCCGCTTCCGGCATCGGACCGGCCAGCTTGCTGCCGAGGTCGAACCGGGCCGCGTACGGCTGGCCTGCGCGTGGCACGCGGCCGACATGGGTGAGCACGCCGTCGTAGTCGATCCGATATTCGCGGCCCTCGGCCGGCAGTGGCAACAGGATTTCAAGCGATCGTGGCGTCGCCGAATCCTTGCCAACTGGCGCCGGCAGGTCGACGATGGCGCCGACCAGATTGCTGCCGAGTTTCAATTGCGCAGATTGCTGGCGGTCAGCCTTGGGTATCGACAAGGCGATGTCCCATTCGGATTTCCCTTTGATGGTGTCGCCGAGGAAAGCCACATTCGGAACTCGCTCCAGCAACTGCTGCACGGTGAGCGGAATATTCAAGCCAAGTTCCAGCGTGTTCGTGTCGTTGACGACCGGTTCGCCAATGGCGAGCGAAAGCCTGCCGGGATCTCCCTCGTGGCTGACCGAAAAATCCTTTACTTCGAAGCCACGCTGGTCGAAATGCAGAACGCCGTTGCCATCGTCCAGTTGCACGTTCCACTTGCTGGACGCAATCGGCGCGTCGCGCATTCGCACCATGCCATCGACTGTATTCAATTCAGGGTGACCTGACGGAATGTGCAGCGTGAGGTCGACATCACCATGTCCGCCTATCGTCATGCCTTCCAGCCCTGCGGCAGCGTTACGGCCAACCGGCGTCGCACGCAGGTAGCCAAGCAAATCGGCGCCGCGGCCTTGCACCTTGGCCTGCAACTCAACGACCGTTTTGTTTAATTGCTCGATCGAGATATGGCCAGACAGTAGCCGGTTGCCCGCCGTCGCGCCGCCGTGGATTTCGGTTTCCACGCCGAGATTGACGAATGTCGCGGTAGCGTTGACGTGGTCCGCTGTCGGCCACTCGGGATCAAAGCGAATCTGCATGTCGTCCAGTTCCGCGACCGCCTCGAAACGCCCTTGGTCATCGTGAAACGGAAAATCCTCAAGGTTGCCTCGGAACACAGCCTTTGCGCTGAGGCTGCCACCGAGGAAAGCGTTGTCGAGCCACTGCATGGCTTTCGGCGGCGTCGTCACCGGCCAGAACAGCTTCGCTGCCATCAGGTCGGCGTGCCGGATCGTGGCCGCCACATCGAGCGAAGGATTGGAGCGATCAGGCGGAAACGCGACGCCGCCTCGCAACTCGCCGCCGTAACCTTCGCCTTCAAACGCGAGTCGATCAGTGCGGATTTGCCAGCCTTCTTCATCGCGCCATACAACGATGTCGCCGCCCAGTGCGGAGTAGCGAAACGGGGTGCGAAATGCACCCGGGAAATCTACTTGGAGAGCTTGCCCAGGTAGCGAAATCAACGTCGCTTCAGCGTCGCCAATGATGCTGCCCGACAGCGCATTGATACCCGGTTTGTGGCCGACCGCGCTGGCTGCAAGGCCGCTGAAGCCTGTCGATAGTTGGTAGTCGCTGGGACTGTCGAAGCGAAACTTCGGCCGATCCAGAACGCCTTGCGGCGTAGCTTCGGCAAGCCAGCTGCGCAGCCCATCCGGGACGCCGGGCGCCAGCGTCGCCAGCGGCGCCAGCCCGGTGATGTCGACGCGATCTGCTGCTGCAAGCCAGCGCGCCGGATCGCCACTGCGGCGCATCGCAAAGCGGGCGGGCTGGGACGGCGCTTGGCCCGGCCGGGCGAGGCGCCAGTCGGCGACATCGATATCCCAGCCTTGTGCATCCAGCCGGATTCGGGCGACGCCCGATAGCGAATCCAGATCCACCGCGGGCAATCCATCAAGGTCGGTTCGCTGCATGCGCACGGCTGAAAGATCGAACTGCACACTTAACTCGCGCAGCGCCCCATCGTTCCATTTAGCCCAGGCATTGATCGCGCCATTGGCGTTGTCGATGCGGATATCGTCGAGCGGCAACGTCGCCAGCATAGTGGACAGATCAAGTTTGGCGCCGCCAATCCATGCGCTGCCACTGCGTCGATCCGGGCTGCTGTCGATTACCAGATCCAGTGGCGGATTGTCAGTGCCTGCGCGTCGAATCTTTGCAAGGACGCGTGGCCCCGCGCTGCGATTAACGAGTCGCAATTCGCTGGCGTCGAGGTCGAGTTGGAGGGAGTTGCGCGGGTCTTCAACGCGTAGCAGCACGTCTTCAAGAACCAACGCACCCAGTGCGCCAAGGCCATCGTTCCTGTTGTGCGGCGATTGCGGCAGATCCAGGCCGCGCAATGTCCAGCGACCGTCTGTTTCGCGGAAGAGCGTCAGTTCAAGACCGGACAATCGAAACTCATTCCAGACACCATTGCGCTGGAACGGTGCGAACAGATTCAGAGCCAGTGCCGCGCGATCCAGTTGCACGCTTTGTTGGTTCTCTCCGGCGGGGCCGAGGACAACTCGCTCCATCGACAACTCCGGGCCACCACGCAGCCAGCGCGAGGTAATTTTTCCGACGCTGACCGGTCGTTGGAGCCGTTCCGAAAGCCAGCTCTCGACTTTTTGCGGATTGCGGACCAACCACGGCAAGCCAAGCTGGACAAGGCCAGCCGCCAGCGCTGCGACGATGATCAACAGCGCGACCAGGTTCCACAGGTTGCGGCGCACGCGTCGCCAGCCGGATCGAACAGCCATCAGCGTTTACTGGCTTGCCGAATCGACACCAAACCGACGCTCGCCGCAGTTACAACAAAACCACATCGAACGACTCCTGCGAATATTGCTCTTCGGCCTGGAATCGTATGGTCTTGCCGATGAACTCCTCCAGTTCGGCGACCGCCGTGCCTTCTTCGTCGAGGATACGTCCGACCACGATCGGTGAGGCCAGCACCAGCAATTTTGCCGATTCAAACTGGCGAACGGCGCGGGTAATCTCGCGAAAAATTTCGTAGGTAATGGTTTCCGCTGTCTTCACGCTGCCACGTCCCGAACACGTAGAGCACGGCTCGCACAACTGGCGCTCCAGGCTTTCGGTGGTGCGCTTGCGCGTCATTTCGACCAGACCCAACTGCGACATGTCGTAGACCGTGGTCTTGGCGTGGTCGTGGCTGAGCGCTTTTTCCAGTTGACGCAGAACCTGACGCTTGTGTTCGGCGTCCTGCATATCGATGAAGTCGATTATGATGATGCCGCCGAGATTGCGCAGTCGAAGCTGTCGGGCCGACGCTTGGGCCGCTTCAAGATTGGTGCGAAATACGGTCTCTTCGAGGTTACGCGAACCCAGGAAGGCACCGGTGTTGACGTCGATCGTTGTCATCGCCTCGGTCTGGTCGACAACCAGGTAGCCGCCCGATTTCAACGGCACCTCGCGGGCCAGCGCTTTCTGGATTTCGTCCTCAACACCGTACAGATCGAAAATCGGTCTTGCGCCGACATACAACTCGATGTGATCGATTCGATCAGGCATGAATCGGTTGACGAAATCATGGACGCGTTCGGAGGTCTCGCGCGAATCGACTCGCACCTTCTCGATGTCCGGGCCCATCAGGTCGCGCACCGCGCGCAACGCCAAACGCATGTCCTCGTAAATGCAGTCGCCGACGCTGGATTTCTTGACGTTCTCTTGGAACTCGCTCCACAAACGCCCGAGATACTCGACGTCGTCGGCCAACGCCTGAATGCCCTGCCCCTCGGCATTGGTGCGTACGATGTAACCGTAGTTGGACTCACCAGCCG
>JAYUYW010000020.1:0-18044 GCA_043752325.1 Rhodanobacteraceae bacterium
ACGCCGAACCTACGCATCGCCTCGACCAGCAGGTAGGCGAGGCCACCTGTTACCGGGATGGTCAACACCCAAGCCCAGATCATCCGTTCGACCACGGTCCACTTGATCGCGTTCTTTCGCTTGGCCGATCCGACACCCATGATCGAAGATGAAATGGTGTGCGTGGTCGACACCGGAATTCCGAAATGCGATGCGGCGAAGATGACGCTGGCCGACGCGGTTTCCGCAGCAAATCCGTTGATGGGATGCAGTTTCACCAACTTGTGACCCAGCGTCTTGATGATGCGCCACCCTCCAGCTGCAGTGCCCGCCGCCATCGTCAGCGCACAAACAATCTTGATCCAGACCGGGATATCCGGCGATCCGCCCGCGCCGCCTTCCAGGCGCAGGAAATGAAGCCAATTCGGGAGCTCGGCGAACGTTCCGTGCGCAGTCGCGCCAGCCAGTGCAAGTGCGATGATGCCCATGGTCTTCTGCGCATCGTTCATGCCGTGCGACAAACCCATCGCCCCTGCCGATATGATCTGTGCCTTGCCGAAAAATCCGTTGACCACGCGGGGTCGCGCCCAGCGCTGGAGTAGTCCGCCACGCCCGGCGACGAAATCAATCATGGTAAACAGCAACACCATCAGCAGCAGGCCGAGGATGAAGCCAATCACGGGTGAACCGAACATCGGTATCACTACCTTTGGCAACACACCCTTCTCACCCCACCAATGAGTTCCGCCCTCGACAAAGATGATCGCCGACCAGTTTCCCGACGCTGCCGCCAAAGCAGCGCCGCACAGACCGCCCACCAGCGCATGGGACGAACTTGATGGCAAACCCCACCACCACGTGATCAGGTTCCAGATGATTGCGCCCAGCAATGCTCCAATCAATACCTGCGGTGTCACGACCACGACACTGGTGTCAATCAAGCCCGACGCTATCGTCTTGGCCACCGCAGTTCCAAGTAGTGCACCTATCAGATTTGTCGACGCGGCCAACAGAATCGCCTGGCCGGGGCTGAGCACCTTGGTCGCCACCACCGTCGCGATTGAATTGGCGGTGTCGTGAAAGCCGTTGATGTACTCGAAGATCAACGCCATCAAGACGACGGCAAGAACCAGGGCGAGTTCCATGGTCAACCCGTCAGGAGTTCTTGAGGACGATTTCGTAGGTCACGTTGCCGGCATCGCGACAACGATCAATCGCCTTCTCCAGCAACTCGAACAGGTCTTTCAGCAACAGGATTCGGATCGCTTCGTAGCGTCCGTCGTAAAGTTCGCGATACAGGTCGAGCATCAGCTTGTCGGCGCTATTCTCGATGGACTGCAGGCGATCATTGAGCGCCTTCATCTCGTCGAGCTTCATGCCCTTGCGCAGTTGTCGGACCATCTGGGCGAGAACTTCGCATGCCTTTTCGAGCAGGACGCCGCGCGTCGAAAAATCGATATCCTGCAACTGGTGCGCGGCGAGACTGTAACGTTCGGCGAATTTCGACGTCGACTTGGTGAGCTTGTAAAGCGCCGAGGAAAGCGCATCGATGTCTTCGCGCTCGAGCGCGGTGACGAACGTGTTCACCAACTCCTGGCTGATCTGCTCGGAAAGCTCCTTCTGTCGGCGACGCGCCAGAGAGAATTCATCGGTGGGCGGCGTATCCAGTGTGCTTTTCAAGGTCGCCACCAATGCCGTCGAGGCGTCTTTGGCGGCATCTGCGCTGGCCTCGAGCAGGCCGTAGAATTTGTCGCCTTTTCCGAAGATCGTTTGCAACGAAAACATGCGGGCGCTCTCTGCCGGGGCGGAGCGAGAATGTTACAGTATTGTGACACCTGGCTTGATCGGCACGATGGTGGTGGCGCTCAGCGTTTATTCGCGAGCTGCGCCATCCGTTGCGCATCGCTGAGGATTCCGTGCAGCAGGCGAAGCTCGCGTGCGTCGGGTTCGGCACGCAGGAAAAATCGACGCAATCGACGCAGCACCGTGCGCGGCGAGCGGCCCTTGTGGAAGTCGATATCGTTGAGCGTCGCTGCAAGATGGTCGAACCACTTTTCCATTTCAGCATGGGTCGGCAAGCTTTCGCTCTTGGACGCAGGCTCGGCCTGATTGGTGTCGGACGCGAGCATTGCCATTCGCGCTTCGTAGGCAATCACCTGCACGGCTTGGGCAAGATTAAGCGATGAATAGTCGGGGTTGGCCGGAATCAGCACCGCCGCATGGCATAGCTTCAGTTCCTCATTTTCGAGCCCGGTACGTTCATTGCCAAACACGAACGCCACCTCGCGGCCATCAAGGGCGGCCGCGAGCGCCTGGCTGGCAGCTTCCCGCGGCGACCACTCAGGCAAGGCGACACCGCGACGGCGTGCGCTGGCACCGATCACCAAGTGCGTGTCGGACAAGGCGCTTTCGAGCGTTGCGACAACAGTCGCCGAATCCAGCAAAGACGCCGCTCCGGCTGAGAATGCCGTGGCATCAGGATGCGGATAGTTGTACGGCGCCACCAGGCTCAGCCGGTGCAATCCCATGGTCAACAAAGCCCGCGCCGACGCGCCGATGTTGCCGGCTAGCGATGTCCTGACCAGAACGCAGCGCATCCGGTCCGCAACAGGTATCAACATTGGGCGAACATTCCGTCAAATGGCTTGGGCGCGAATCGGACCATCTGATAACCTACGCGGCCGTTCGCGACGCCGCAGGCGCAGCGGGTACGCCGCTCTTTAACAGTCGCATCGGATTTCACATGCCCAGACCCGCAGTCAATGTTGCGGTGCGCGCCGCACGCGCCGCCGGCCAGATCATTCTGCGCCACATGAATCGCCTCGACAGCCTTGATGTCGTTGAGAAACAGCGCAACGATTTCGTTTCCGAAGTCGACCGGCTCGCCGAGGCGGAAATCATACGCGAACTGCGTCGTGCCTATCCCGACCACGCCATTCTCGCCGAGGAGTCTGGCGCGATGGGCAAGGCTCGCCAGACCTGGGTGATTGATCCGCTCGACGGCACCCACAACTACCTGCGTGGCTTCCCGCACTTTTGCGTGTCGATCGCGATGATGGATGGCAAGGACCTGGCCCACGCGGTCATTTACGATCCGTTGCGCGACGAACTATTCACGGCAAGCAAGGGTGACGGCGCCTTCGTCAATGACCGACGACTGCGTGTCGGCAAGCGCGAAAGTTGCAGGAACGCCTTGATCGCCACAGGCTTTCCGTACCGCCAGCGCCACCATCTTGAACCGCAGTTGGCAATTACCAAGGCGCTGCTCACGGTCGGCGACGCAGAAGATATCCGCCGTACAGGGTCAGCAGCGCTTGATCTGGCCTATGTCGCGGCAGGTCGTTTCGACGCCTACTTGGAAACCGGCTTGAACCCGTGGGACATGGCAGCCGGCTGCCTGCTCGTACGCGAAGCAGGCGGCCGCTATTGCGATTTTGTTGGCCGCGATGGCCTGCCTGAGAGCGGCAATGTGGTTGCCGGCAACGTCAAGGTGGTCGACAGCCTGTTAAAGCTGATCGCCCCGGAGTTGCCGCCACAACTTTCTCGCTGAGATTTCTGCTGGCGTTTGTTTCGTCGACGACAAAGTCGTTGGCGTCCACCGCCGTCGTTGCACTGCCGTCGTCCGTCTTCACGCTTTGTGCTGCCCGATTCGTGACGTGGAATTAGCGTCAGCGTGTCACACGGCGATAACGTTGGCCAACATCGAATGGCGTCGCCTGACAAACTGGACTGCCTGACCGAGGTGGGTGCATTGGCATTTGTCAATCTGGAAATCGCAGACACAAAAAAAACCCGGCTTGCGCCGGGCTTTTTATTTGTTGCTGCTACGAGTTCAGCTTACTTCTGGACCGGCAGCTCCGTGCGACGATTCTGAGCGCGACATTCCGCGCTGAGGTCAGTCGTACAGATCGGACGCGACTCACCGAAGCCTTCCACACCAGAGATCTGGCTGGCGCTGACGCCGTGCGAAAGCAGGTAGTCGTTGACGATCTGAGCGCGACGATCAGACAGACCCATGTTGTAAGCGTCGCTACCGATCGCGTCGGTATGACCTTCAACGCGGACCATCACGTTCGGGTTGCGCTGCAGCACGTCAGCGGCCTGATCGAGGATCGCGATCGAGTCGGCAGTCGGCTCCTGCAAGGTCGGAGCGATATCGCCCTCACCCTTACGCGGACGATCGAACTTGAAGTTGATGCCACGCAGGTCGATGACCACGTCGGTTGGCACCGGCGTTTCGTCGACTGGCGGTGCGGGCGGTGGCGGAACAACCTCTTCAACTATCGGGGCCGCAGCTGGAGAACCGAAGGTGTAGACCAAGCCGACAGTTGCCAGGCCGTCTACGAAATGGTTCTCGTCACCTGCTCCCGGAAACTGACCACGCAGCGAGTTGTTGTCCTTGTCGTAGCGAGCGGCAAGCTCGAAACGAATGCCAACGTTGTAGGAAGCGTTGTACTGCACGCCGCCACCAACCGTTGCACCCGGATCCCAACCATCATGCTGGATGAAGCCCGAATAGGCCTGGTGACGAGCGGCAAGCAAGCCAGCCATCACGTATGGACGCCATGCCGAACCTTCGGTACCAAAGAACCAGCGACCGCTCACGCCAAGGGTGACGGTTTCCCACTCATGACCATCGCGGAAGGAACCGCCCGAGAAGTCGGCGTCGTTGATGCCGTACTCGAAGTCCACGGCGAGATTAGGGGTGACCCAAGCGCCGGCGCCGATACCTGTGTACAGCGAGGTGTCGGTGTCACGGTCGCCGTCGGGAATGACGGCACCGATGCGCGGGGCAAGGTACCAGCTGCTTTGCGCCTGGGCGATGGACGCGGAGCCCAAGCTCAGGGCAACCAGCGCAAACAAGACTTTACGGTTCATATGATTTCCTCTTCTTTTATCGGTTGGTCTTCAGGTCCGACGGAATCGGCACGAAAGCGCAAACAGCATGTTACAACAGGACGGACGCAGGTAAAGATATTTTTAACAATATTTTTCGACGTACACAAAGCCGGCCCCAACTGGCAGTCGCATTCTAGCGGATTCTTTAGCGGCGATTCAACAGGAAGTGAAGATATTATTAAGCCGGCCGTCAGTCTATGGGAGCAACGGCTCGAAAAGTGCGCAAGCGACGGCCGCGCGCGTGAATCAACCCCGATGATAAGGATGTCCGGCCAATATACCGGCGGCTCGATACAGCTGCTCGATCACGACGAGACGTACCAGCATGTGTGGCAAGGTCAATGGCCCCAGAGACCAGCGCTGGTCGGCCGCTGCCAGCACTTCATCGGCGTGGCCATCTGGCCCGCCGATGAGCAGGGCCAGATCGCGGCCCTGCATACGCCACGCGCCCATTTGTAACGATAATTCCTCGCTGGACCAAGATTGACCCCTACCATCGAGGGCTACCACGTGTGCGTCCTTCGGCACAACTGCCAACATGGCGGCGCCTTCGTCGCGGATAGCACGCTGGGTATCGCGGCCCTTGCCACGTGCGCCGGCCGTCACTTCCACCAGATCGATCGGTAATTCTTGCGACAGCCGCTTGCGGTACTCGGCAAATCCGGCTGCGACCCACGCAGGCATGCGTTCGCCGACAGATATCAACCTTGTGCGCATCAATTCAGAGGTCAGATTCGCCTTCCAAGGCATTGGAAGGTTCGGGATCGCCAACCGTCCAGAGCCGCTCAAGGCCGTAGAACTCGCGACTGCGCGGCAACATGACGTGGATGATCGCGTCGCCAAGATCGACGAGAACCCACTCGCCCTCGCGTGCGCCCTCGACACCCAGAGGCAACTGCCCGATCTGCTTGGAGGCCTTGACGACTTCCTCTGCCAATCCTTTGACGTGGCGCGACGAGGTACCCGTTGCGATCACGATGAGATCGGTCATTGATGTTTTGTCGCGGACATCAAGAGCAACCACGTCCTTGGCCTTGAGGCGATCCAGTGCGTCCATGATTGTCTTTTGCAGCAACGCGTGAGCATCACTGTCCGCACTATTGGCCTTGCGCCGTCCCGCGGCGACGTCAGGCCGCAACAGCTTGCGTTGGGCTGGCTGAGGCTTAGCGGCCGTCCCAGAACGAAGGTCCGCCTTTTTAGCGCCCTTACGAACGCCTGTTTTTTTTGCGGCGAGCTTCTTGCCAGCGCTCTTGCGCGGCGCAGACTTCGGTGCAGGGGAAAAACGAGCTTCCGCCAAGCTGGCCGTTGCGGATTTCGTCCGTGCAGCCGGCTTTTTCGCTGCGCTGCCCTTGCCAGCAGGCGACTTGCGCGCACGCGCAGGCTTCTTTTCGTCAGTCAACGGGTTGAACCTTGCGGCGGCAGCACGCCCGGATTGGCGCAAGCCAAGTATAGGCGGATTCTCAACGGCAGGCGCGGCGCACTGTCACGGCATCGACGGCATCGTCGCGGAATCGAGCGGCTCCAGCGTGCCGATTGAATGACCTTGCTCGGCGAGGTACTCGAGCCAGCGATTGAGGAACGAATTAAGTCGCAAACGGCGGTCAAACACGTCGCGTGCCGGTGGCAGGCGGCTGCCAAACATGCGGGTCCAGCGCCGATCACCTTCACAATGCAGGACTTCGGCAACGTTCGCATCCTGGTAAACGCGAACGTAGGCAGAGGGTGCCAGTTCGCCGGTTTCGCCGTCAGTGAAGCAATACGTCAAGCGCAGGTCGAGTGTATATCGGTGATGTTCGATCACATCCAAGCGCAGGTCCAAGTGATCGTCCACAGACGACAGGTAAGCGCCTGACTTGAGCGTAGCTGGCGCGAACAGGTGACCGATCCGGTGGTAGTTCTCCGCGTACAGCCCCATCAGCCATGCGTAACGGCTGGGTAGCAACGATCTTGGATTGTCGAGGATTGCTGACATGGTCCCGATCATAGGGGGAGCGCCGCTGCATGACCAGAGCAACGATTCCCTATCAATACATATGACGCTCTATGCCCAGCTCGGCCAGCACCTTGCTGCCAATTTCCTCGATCGATGTATGGGTAGTGCTTTGCACCGGCACGTTTTCGCGGCGGAAGAGCTTGTCCGCCTGAGCCAGCTCGTGGCGACATTGTCCAAGTGTGGCGTAGCGGCTATTGGGCCGACGCGCCTCGCGAACCTGGGCGAGACGGACCGGATCGATGGTCAGCCCATAGAGTTTGGCGCGATGCGGTACCAGACGCTTCGGCATTTCCAGGCGATCGAGGTCCTCTTCGGTCAGCGGGTAATTCGCCGCCTTCACGCCATAGTGCAGCGCCATGTACAGGCAGGTCGGCGTTTTGCCGACGCGCGAAACGCCGACAAGAATGACATCGGCATCAGCGTAGTCCACGTCCATACCGTCGTCATGAGTCAGCGCGAAGTTGGTCGCGTTGATGCGTGCTTCGTAGGCAATGAAGTTGGTCATGCCGTGCGCCTTTCCGACGCTGGAGCTGCGTTCGGTTGCCAACTCTTGTTCGAGTGGCGCGACGAATGGCGCGAATACATCGAGCATGAGCGCTTCGCTGGTGGCGATGACGTTGCCGAGCGCGCTGTCCATGATCGTATTGACGATGATCGCGCGCGCACCGCTGCGCACCTGCGTTTCGCGGATACGTTGCGCGGCCGCTTCGGCCTTGGCTGCGTTGTCGACAAAGGGAATCCGGAACGTGTCGAAATCGACGTGATCGAACTGGGTCAGCAAGCTGTTGCCAATGGTTTCGGCGGTGATGCCAGTGCCGTCAGAGATGAAGAACACGGTGCGACGCATGCGGATTGCTCTCGGTAAGAAAGGCGGGCGAAGTATGTCTTGCTTGCCCGCTGCGGCACAAAGCCTGAAAATTGCGGGCTGCGGCAATCATCGCGCCGCGTTCGTTCCCAATCGGAGATTCTTTTGAGCGACCTCGTCCTTTGGCTCGACAAACTGCGCATGTCCGATCTTGGCAAGGTTGGCGGCAAGAATTCGTCACTGGGCGAAATGATCGGCAACCTGAGCAAGCTGGGTGTCTCGGTGCCCGGTGGTTTTGCGACTACCTCGCACGCGTTCCAACAGTTCATTGCGCAAAGCGGATTGGCTGATCGTATCCAGCAACGGCTGGTGGGGCTCGATGTTGAAAACGTTGCCGCGCTAACGACTGCCGGCACTGAAATTCGCCGCTGGCTGGTCGAGACGCCGCTGCTGCCCGATCTGGACATCGCGGTTCGTGCGGCGTATCAGAAACTGTGCGAACAGGCTGGATCAAATAACATCGCCGTTGCCGTGCGCTCGTCGGCGACTGCCGAAGATTTGCCCGACGCATCGTTCGCTGGTCAGCAGGAAACTTTCCTCAACGTGGTCGGTGCGGACGACGTCATCCTCAAGATGAAAGAGGTGTTCGCGTCGCTCTACAACGATCGCGCTATTGCCTATCGCGTGCACCAAGGCTTTGCGCACGAAGATGTGTTCCTGTCCGCTGGCGTGCAATTAATGGTGCGCTCGGATGTTGGTTCGTCGGGCGTGTTGTTCACCCTCGACACCGAATCGGGTTTCCGCAACGTCGTGTTCGTCACGTCCAGCTATGGGCTTGGTGAAATGGTAGTGCAGGGCGCGGTCAATCCAGACGAGTTCTACGTCTACAAACCGACGCTAAACGCTGGCAAGCCTGCGATCCTGCGTCGTCAGATTGGCGCCAAACAGCAACGCATGGTCTATTCCGATCAGCCCGGAGAGCGCGTCCGCATCGAAGAGACGCCAGCGGCAGATCGCAATCGCTTCAGCTTGAGCGACGAGGACGTACACGAATTGTCTCGCCAATCTCTGGTGATCGAAGATCACTACCAGCGGCCAATGGACATCGAATGGGCGAAGGACGGCAACACCGGTCGCATTTACATCGTCCAAGCGCGCCCGGAAACGGTGAAGTCACGCACGAGGCCGACCCAGATCGAGCGTTACAACCTGTTGCAAAAGGGCACCGCAGTGTTGGCGGAAGGCCGCTCGATTGGCCAGAAGATCGGAGCCGGCAAGGCACGCGTGGTGCGCTCGATCAAGGACATGGCGCGGGTTGAACCCGGCGACGTGCTGGTCGCGGATATGACCGACCCGGACTGGGAACCGGTGATGAAGCGCGCCGCCGCGATCGTCACCAATCGCGGTGGGCGTACTTGCCATGCAGCGATCATCGCGCGCGAGTTGGGCGTGCCCGCCGTCGTCGGCACCGGCGATGCACTCGAGCGCATTCCCGATGGCGCAGAGGTAACGATTTCCTGCGCCGAGGGCGATACCGGTTTCATCTACGAAGGCATCCTCGAATTCGAGCGGACGACGGCCGATCTTGAACAGATGCCGCCTGCCCCGCTCAAGGTGATGATGAATGTCGCCAACCCCGAGCGCGCATTCGATTTCGCGATGCTGCCCAATGCGGGCGTCGGACTGGCGCGGCTGGAAATGATCATCGCCAGCCATATCGGCGTGCACCCCAAGGCGCTGCTGGAATACGACCAGCAGGACGTCGAAACCAAGCGGAAGATTGACGAACGCATGGCCGGCTACACCGATCCCGTGCAGTTCTATGTCGACCGCCTCGCCGAAGGCATTGCCACGATCACCGCCGCGTTTGCACCGAACCCGGTGATCGTGCGGCTGTCGGATTTCAAGTCGAACGAATACGCGAACCTGATTGGCGGCAAGCGTTACGAGCCGCACGAAGAAAACCCGATGATCGGTTTCCGCGGCGCCAGCCGCTATGTCGACCCGAGTTTCGAAGACGCTTTTGCGCTTGAATGTCGCGCAATGAAGAAGGTTCGCGAGGAGATGGGCCTGGCCAACGCCTGGGTGATGATCCCGTTTGTGCGTACGCTGGACGAAGGCCGCAAGGTAATCGACGTGCTGGCTCGCAACGGTCTGAAACAACGCGAAAACGGACTCAAGATCATCATGATGTGCGAGGTGCCATCGAACGCGTTGCTGGCTGATGAATTTCTCGACATCTTCGACGGCTTCTCGATTGGTTCCAACGACCTCACCCAGTTGACGCTGGGCCTTGACCGCGACTCAAGCGTGGTTGCGCACCTGTTCGACGAACGCGATCCGGCCGTCAAGAAACTGCTGTCGATGGCCATCCAGACGGCCAAACGAAAAGGCAAGTACGTCGGCATCTGCGGCCAGGGCCCGAGCGATCACCCCGACCTCGCCGAGTGGCTGATGAATGAAGGTATCGAATCGGTATCTCTCAATCCCGATACCGTCGTCGATACATGGCTGATGCTCGCACGGAAGAAAAAAGACAGCTGAGGCCTCGCTGGGACGCGTACAAGCCGATTGAATCGGCGGTGCGCAACGATTCAGAACGATTCAGGCGATGCGTTCGCGCCAACGTTGTGCCTTGTCGAGGATCTCCCGGGCGTCGATATCGACCAGCTCGCGGTCGCGCAATTTTCGCTTGCCCGCAATCCAGACGTCGCTGACCTGATGCCGACCGGCGACGTAGATCAACTGGGAGATGATGTTGTAGATCGGCTGCATTTCCAACGCGTCAATGCGGATTGCAGTGAGGTCAGCCTGCTTGCCTACTTCAATCGAACCGATGCTTTCGCCCCAGCCCAGCGCACGCGCCGAACCCAACGACGCCGCACGCAACGTGCTTGCCGCATCCAGCGCCGCCGCGTCGTTGGCCACGATTTTTCCGACTAGTGCCGCCGTGCGCATCTCGCCGAACATGTCGAGATCGTTGTTTGACGCGCAGCCATCGGTACCGATGGCCAGGTTGACGCCAGCATTGATCAGCGCCTGCGTCGGACACAGGCCACTGACCAGTTTCAGATTCGACTCAACGTTGTGCACCACCGACACGCCCGCTTCCGCGCAGTGGGCGATTTCTGATTCCAGTAACTGGGTCATGTGCACCGCGATCAACTGATCGTTGACCAGTCCCAACTGCTTGATCCGCGCGAACGGACGCATGCCATGGTCGCGCAGGCTGCCATCAATCTCGTCGGCGCTTTCGTGCAGGTGCAGGTGCACGCGCAGGTCGAGCTGGTTGGCGAACAAAGCAATCCGCTCAAAATTCTCGTTTGAAACGGTATACGGCGCGTGCGGTACGAAGCTGGTGCCAATCAGCGGCCAACCGCGAACCTGATCGTGTACTGCGAGCGCCTTGTCGAAATATTCGTCGCTGGTCTTCGCCCATGCAGTCGGGAAATCGATAACCGGCAACCCGACCAAGGCACGAAAACCATGCTTGCGATAAGTCGCCGCCTGCACATCCGGGAAGAAGTAGTTCTCGTTGCAACAGGTGGTGCCGCCGCGAATCATTTCGGCAATTGCCAGCTCGACACCATCGCGCACGAATTCCGGGCCGATCACCTTGGCCTCGGCTGGCCAGACGTGCTCGTTGAGCCAGCGCATGAGCGGCACGTCGTCGGCGATACCGCGCAACAACGTCATCGGGTTATGCGTGTGTGCATTGACCAGGCCAGGTATCAATGCGTGCTGGCCCAGGTCCACGCGCTCGCGCGGCGCGTAGCGCGTGTCTGCAACGGCGCGTGGCAGGATGTCGATGATCTGATCACCGTCGACGACAACAGCGTGGTCGGCCAGCGCGACGTTATGCGGCACCACCGGGATCACCCAGCGCGCCGAGATCATCAGGTCTACCGCTTTCGCTGGAACACTTCCGATCATGTCGGACAGTTGCCGCGTTGATTGAAAAACGGCATGGGGATTACTTGACTCGGCTGACGTACTCGCCGCTGCGGGTATCGACCTTGATGATTTCGTTCTGGTTGACGAACAGCGGCACGCGTACCGTTGCGCCGGATTCGAGTTTGGCAGGCTTACCACCGCCGCCCGATGTGTCGCCGCGCACGCCGGGGTCGGTCTCGACGATTTCCAGTTCCACGAAGTTTGGTGGCGTCACGATCAGCGGCGTGCCATTCCAGATGGTGACGATGCAGGGCTCGTTACCTTTAAGCCACTTGGAGGCATCCGCCATTGCGTTTTCGTCAGCGCCGATCTGCTCGTGCGTTTCCATGTTCATGAAATGCCAGAACTCGCCATCCGAATACAGGAACTCCATGTCGGTATCGACGACATCGGCGGCGTCTACAGAATCGGTCGACTTCATCGTCACTTCCTGCACGCGACCTGTCTTCAAATTGCGGTATTTGACCCGGGTAAATGACTGGCCTTTGCCGGGTTTGACGTACTCGGTATCCATGATCGAGCAGGGGTGACCATCAACGATGATCTTCATACCGTTCTTGACGTCGTTCATGCCATAGGAAGCCATGGTCAACTCCTGAATTTTGAGATAGCCGCCGGCGGCAGCGACTACAATGCCGGAATGGTAAGGGTGCAAAACAGTCGCGCATGATAACTGCTATTGGTTCAAACGCTGCGAACATTGCACCGTCCAGCCGGCGCTGGCAGTCGGTATGGCGCGATGCGATTGCCGATCCATGCGAGCTGCTTGATGTGCTCGGATTGGCCGACCAGGCCGCAACACTGCTGCCAGGCAGCGACACTGGTTTCGCCATGCGTGTGCCGCGAGGATTCGTCGCCAGAATGCGATTCGGCGATGCGGCCGACCCCTTGCTGTTGCAGGCATTGCCACAGGCAGCCGAACTGCTCGACCGATCCGGCTACGCTGCCGACCCGGTCGGTGACGGTGCTGCCAAGGTTGCCGACGGCGTCATCCACAAGTATGAGGGTCGCGCGTTGCTGGTCGCGACCGGCGCGTGTGCGATCAACTGCCGCTACTGTTTCCGCCGACATTTTCCCTATGCCGACGAGACCGCCTCCGTCTCGTCGTGGCGTTCCGCACTGGCCTTCCTGCGGAGCGAGCCGTCGATCACCGAAGTCATCCTTTCCGGTGGCGATCCGTTGTCGCTGTCAACGTCGAAACTGGCCGAATTTACTGACGCGCTATCGGTACTGCCGCAGGTCCGCCGCTTGCGTATCCACAGTCGCTTGCCAATTGTCTTGCCCGAGCGCATTGATGACGAGCTGCTCGCGTGGCTGGCTGGAACACCATTGCAGAAAACGCTGGTGGTGCATGCCAACCATCGCAACGAGATCGACGATAGCGTCCGCATTGCCTGCGCTCGGCTGCGATCGATGGGCGTGACGCTGCTCAACCAGTCCGTACTGCTACGTCGCGTCAACGATAGTGTCGACGCCTTGGCAGATTTGTCCGAAGCGTTGATCGACGTCGGCGTGGTGCCGTACTACCTTCATCAACTGGACCGCGTTCGTGGCGCCGCGCATTTTGAGATCGATGACGATGTTGCACGCCATCTGGTCGAAGGACTTCGGAGTCGCCTGCCGGGCTACCTGGTTCCACGTTTGGTCCGCGAGGTAGCCGGCGAAGATTCCAAGACACCGATCTAGGACCGTACACGCAAAATCGGCAGGGTCGCGTTGCCTTCTCGCAACCGCTGCTGTAAACAGAGGTGACCGCATTGAAACGAAACGGTGCCGCCTTCGGCCGAACCGTCCCCCGATACCAGCCTGCCCCGTCCCATGAATCGACCTGACCATATCCTTCGCGTGCTGTTGATCGAAGATTCCGCCGAAGTGGCCGAATCGATGGTCAGCCAACTGCGTAATGCCGGCGTTCCGATCAGGCCTTCGCACGCGGCCGATCTTCCCAGCCTCGAAAGACTGCTGGAACAGACGCCCGACCTGGTGCTGATCGCGCTGGCCAATCGCAACATCGGCCTCGCGGCGACCATGGACGCCGTGAACCGCAGCGGCAAGGACATCAGTGCCGTCGGCTACTCGCGCTCGCCCGCGGATGCGCGGGAAGTCGCCAAGGCATCTACGATGGGCGTTTGCAGTTTCGCATTTGCCGACCAGCCAGAACACATCAGTTCGGTAGTCCAGCGCGAATTTTCTTCGCTGACGGCTCGCCGCAACCAGCGCCGACTCGAAGCCGCGCTACGCGAGGCGCAACGGCGTTGCGATGCATTGCTGGAATCATCCAAGGAGCCCATCGCCTACGAACATGAAGGCATGCACGTGCGCGCCAACAAGGCATGGATGGAAGCATTTGAAATCGACGAGAACGACCCGATCGAAGGTATCGCGATACTCGACCTGATTACACCGGACAGCGCCGACAAGTTCAAGGCGCTATTGCGCACCGCCGGAACCGGCGAGGCAACGCTGGAACGGTTGTCGATCACTGCCCGCAAGATGGATGGAAGCACGTTCGAGGCGGTCCTTGAGCTGTCTGGCGCGAGCTACGAAGGCGAGCCCTGCCACCAGATCATCCTGCGCATGCCTGACATAAGTGACGGGGTCGATCCCGAGCGCTTGCGTCAATTAGAGGAAATGCGTTCACGCGACCTGGTCACAGATCTCTTCAATCGAAAACACCTGCTGGGCGAGTTGGAACGCGCCGTCGATGCCACCGCGAGCGGCAAGGCCGGACACGTGCTGACCCTGTTCGAGATCGATCGCTATCGCGAGTTGTACGACAGTGTCGGCACGGTCAATATCGACTTGCTACTGCGCGACTTGGGTGCCGAAATTCAAAAGCACCTGGGCAGCGATGAGATCGCCGGTCGCCTGGGCGACCACTCCTTCGCCGTGCTCGCACCGAGCCACGTAGGCAGCGACAAGACGAGATTTGCCGATGCGCTGCGCGCAGCGCTTGAACAACGCTTGTTTACCGTCGGCAAGCAGGAATTCCAGGTGACGGCCAGTTTCGGCGGCACCTTGCTTACCGAAAAAATGGCCAATGTCGGCCAGGTGCTGGGACAGGCCCAAGAGGCCCTGCGCCAAGCCCAGAGCGAGGGCGGAAACCGGGTGGTGTTCGCCGACCTCGCGGCCAAGGCCAAGGCAGATGCCAGCGACGATTCGCAATGGCTGGAACTTCTGATCAAGGCAGTGGCCGGACGGGGTTTCGCACTTCGCTACCAGCCCGTCATTGGCCTCAACAGCAATGGCGGCGAAATATACGAAGTCGTGCTGCGGCTGGAATCGGCGAAGGGCGAAGTGCAGCCGAAGTTTTTTCTGCCGGTCGCCGAACGCAATGGCATGCTGGCCGCCATCGACCGCTGGGTCATAGCCGAGGCGATACGTTCTGCCGTTGATCGCGAAAAGGCAGGCCATACCACACGCTTTTTCGTCAAGCTGTCGGCCGCGTCGCTGGATGATCCCGGTTTGCTGAAATGGATCGCGCAGCAGATGGCGGAAGCGCGCCTGCCTGGCGACACCCTCATCTTCGAAATGGCCGAAAGCACCATCGTCACGAACCTGAAAACCGCGCGCGAATTCCTGAAAGGGCTGGAGTCGATTAAGGCGGCTTTCGCGCTGGAGCAATTCGGACTCGGCCTCAATTCGTTCCAATTGATCCGGCAGATCCCAGTGCGATACCTCAAGATCGACCGGAATTTCATGGTCGACTTGCCCGGCAACAAGGAAAACGAAAACAGGATTCGCGAGATCTGCGTGCAGGCCAAGCACGCGGGCAAGCTGACCATCGCCGAGTTCGTCGAAGATGCAGCCAGCATGACCATCCTGTTTGGCTGTGGCGTAAATTTCGTGCAGGGCAACTTTCTGCGCGAGCCGGATCGGACCATGTCCTACGACTTCGGTATCGTCTGACCCGAGGAGTCGCTACTCGTCGATTGCGTCGCCTGACCGAATGTTGGAATAGGGCTTGAGCAGCGACGCGTCGTCGACCACCGCATCCGGCAACAAATAGCGTGGGTCGCCGCCCCGACCAAGCAGTTCGCGGATCGCTGTCGCACTGATTTCCAGCGCGCTGACCGCGATCTCGAATACCTGGCCGAACGCTCCTTGTCCAACCAACGATGCCGGTGAAATAAAGCGCGACGACACCTCGCTCGCCAATTCGTCGGGCATCGCAAGTGGGTGGCCAGGACGGCTCAGCACGCCGATATGCGCATAGTTGAACAATGCTCGCCAGCAATGCCAGTTGGGCAGTCCGCAAAAAGCGTCGCGGCCCAGCAGCAGGACCAGACTGCGATCAGAACCGATCTCGTCGCGAAGCTCCATGAGCGTGTCGATCGTGTACGAGGGACCCGCACGCGACAGTTCGCGCTCATCGAGTCGCAGTCGATGCTGGCCTGACAAGCCAGCGCGCAGGATGGCAACGCGTTGCGCAGCGGTCGCAACCGGCTGCTCGCGATGCGGTGGAACGCTGGCCGGCATCAGCCGCAGTTCTCCGCCCAATGCGTCAGCCGCCTCCAGCGCAACGCGAAGATGGCCGATATGCAATGGATCAAATGTGCCGCCAAGGATCGCTAGCGGAGCTTGCGGCACGAATGACGTCATTGCACCAGCAGCGGCGCTGCTTGCCGTGGCTGCGCCATTGCAGCGATCAGTGAAGAAAATTCGCGCCATGCAACGCCGTTGGCTAAAGGAGAATCGATGCCGCCGCGTCCTTTCACAATGCGATCAATCAATCCGGCCTGGTCGAGGCAGCGCTCCCAGTGCGCGACCGGCGCACTTCGCAGCGCGCGCTTGAACACTTCCGTCCGATTGCCGCCCCAACCACCATTGCCTGCTCCGCCACTGCCCGTGGCGATCACCTGTCGAAGTTGATTGAGCACCCAGCCCAGCAGCCCGAACAACTCCTCGCCTTCCGCGCGCAAGCCGTCGACTATATGAAGCGCACGTCCAACATCGCCAGCAAACGCGGCATCGGTGAGGCGGAAAACATCATAGCGGGCGTCGTCCGCAACGCAGTCCTCAAGGGTTGCGACATCGAACGGGCGATCACCGACCAGCAAGGCCAGCTTGTCGATTTCCTGCGCTGCCGCAAGCAGGTTGCCTTCGACGCGTTCGGCCAAAACTTCGACGGCGTCACGCTCGGGTTTCAGCCCACGCGAACGCATGCGCGAGTCGATCCATTGGGAGAGCGCCTCGCGCCGAATCGGTGCCGCGATGACTTGTATCCCAACCTTGGCAACTGCCGCCGCCCACGCGCCTTCGTGCGACTTGCTCCAGTCGTGGCACGTGATCAGCAACAGATTATCGTCTGGCGGTTTCTTGCAATACTCGATGATCGCCGCCGCACCCTCCTTACCCGGTTTGCCAGTAGGCAAGCGAATTTCGATGATCTTTCGCGACGAGAACAACGACATCGAACTACCGGAACGGGTCAGCTCGTTCCAGTCGAAATGCTGATCGGCATCGTGGATATCACGCTCGACGTAACCCAGCTCGCGAGCGCGCAGGCGCAGCGCGTCGGCCGCTTCGATCACCAGCAGATGCTCGCTGCCTGCAATCAGCCACACCGGTGGCAGTTCGGGTTTCGCCAGTAATGAAGGGAGTCGCTCAATCGGAGTTGGCATGCCCCATTCTAGGGCTGTTGCCGTCGAATGTCGGTTTGCCGGGGTGCGTGAGTACGCCACGTACCGTTCCGACCGGCGTTTGCGCTAATTTCGCGGATTGACGAATGTAGGGCCACACCATGTCTGCGACTGCCGAACTTGACTCGAATGCCTGCACCGCGAACGGAACTGGCACCGATCCGGGTGAAATCGATGTCGACGTCGCGATCATCGGCGGCGGCCCAGCCGGAACCACGCTCGCGACCCTTCTGAAGAAGTATCGCCCGCAAACCTCGATCGCCATCTTCGAGCGCGAGCAATTCCCGCGCGAGCACGTTGGCGAAAGCCTGCTCCCGCCGATAGGCGAAATTCTCGATGAGATGGGATGTTGGGATGCCATCGAAGCCGCGAATTTTCCTATCAAGATCGGTGCCACCTACCGCTGAGGCCAGAGCGACAAACTGTGGGATTTCGAGTTCATCCCGATGGAAAGCTACCGCGAGGAATCGCGGCCACGCCCGCGCACCAATCAGGCCAAGCACCTGTCACTGCAGGTTGATCGTGCCCAGTACGACAAGATATTGCTGGATCGCGCCCGTGAAGTTGGCGTAGATGCGCATGAAGCAACGGCGGTGCGTTCGATCGAACGGGACGGAGACCGCGTAAACGCACTGACCCTGGCCAATGGGCGGCAAGGTGACTGCGCGCTACTACATCGATGCCTCCGGCGCTTCGGCAATCCTGCGTCGGGCAATGGGAATCGGCGTCGATCTCGCCACCAAGCTTCAGAACGTCGCGTTCTGGAGCTATT